>QMPG01000121.1 GCA_003648455.1 Bacteroidota bacterium | reverse complement strand
CTAATACAACACTTCCAGGTGCTTCGCACTCTGGAAGGTTTTTAAAAAAAATAATAACCGCCGTAAACCTTCCAGCGTCGTCAGACCTGGAAGTGTTGGGTTGTATATGGAAGAGTTTCGTTAATTCAAAAATATATAATTTATTCTATATTAATACAACTCTTAAATATTCTTTGTACTACAGATATTTTTAAATAATCTCTAATACAACGCTTCCAAAAGCTTCGCACTACGATTTTTTAAATAACTACGAATACAACACTTCCAGGTGCTTCGCACTCTGGAAGGTTAAAGAAAAAAAACGCCCGCCGTAAACCTTCCAGCGTCGCAGACCTGGAAGAGTTGGGTTATATATGGAAGAGTTTAGTTAATCAATAACAACTTTAAGATTATTAATTTTTTTAAACCTGTCAATAATTGAGTTAACATTTTTTTTACGAACACTTAAAGTAATCTCACAATTCAATTCTGATTTTTGATTAATCAAATCTAAATTTTCTTCTTTAATAATTCTCATCACAGAATTCATTTCAGGATATTCAAATTCAATTTTGAATTTAATATTTTCAGTTTTAGAAATAATTTTCCCGTTATTAATAGCATCTAAAGCCGCTGTCCGATAAGCCTTTATTAAACCCGGAATACCTAATTTTGTACCACCGAAATAACGGACAACAACTATTAAAATATTTGAAAGGTCTTTCGATTGTATTTGTCCAAGAATTGGAGGTCCTGATGAATTGGCAGGCTCACCGTCGTCGCTTGAGCGATATATTTTTTTGTCTGCACCTAATCTAAAAGCATAACAATGGTGACGTGCATCATGATATTTTTTTCTGAGGTTTTTTTGTATCGCTTTTATTTCATCTTCAGAATAAACAGGAAAAGCAAAAGCATAAAATTTACTTCCCTTATCTTTATAAAATCCTTCGGATGGTTCTGAAATTGTTTGATAAATATCTTCACACATCATTAATAATTATTACACTCTTGACAGAATTAATATCGATAAGAAAGCCAAAACAATACCAATTTTATTAATTAATGAAAGTTTTTCTTTAAAAACAATTGTTGCAAAAACTGCTGAGAATAAAATAATTCCAATATGATTAAAACCAAAAACTATTGAGCTTTCGAATTTGCAATTTGCTAAAGCTTTAATAAAAAACAACATTGAGCCAAAATTAGCTGCACCAAGCAATATGCCACTAATTAATATCTTTGGTTTGAAAAAACTTTTAATTGGGGTCTTCTTAAAAAAACTAATAAAAACTCCAATTACCGCCGAGAAAGTAAATAATATACCTGAAAATAATGCTGTATTGTCGAAACTCAAATATTCTTGTTGTGAATATTTTACCAAAGCATCGCTAATTCCTCCTCCGACAAAAGCGATAAAAGGTAAATAAAAATATTTTTGATTTAATTTTATTTTCCCTTTTCTCATTAATGAGAAAAAAATTGCCATTATTGCTAAAACAATACCGGCTATTTTAACAGTGCTTACACTCTCATTATAATAAATTATTGAAAAAGTTATCGGGATTATTAATGACATCCTGCTCGATACAGTTGTTACAGTTATCCCTGCCTTTTGTATTGATAAGCCAATAACAAAAAACATAGCTATTAATAAAGTCCCAATTATTATTGCAAGAAATATCCAATTACTCTGAAAAACTTCTACAAAGCCGGTTTTATAATCGTTTAAAAACAATCCCAGACCTGAAGCCACAAAATAATTAATTATTATAGGATAATATAAATCAACTTTATACTTTTCAAAATATTTAAACAGAATAACTATTACTGTTGATGAAGCTATACTTAAAAAAAGATAAATCATAGGATTAATGTAAAAAGTTTATAAAGTTGAAAGTTGAATCCATATCTCAAATTCAGCGAACAACATAAAATTTATTTCAAATCATTTTTTTCAAAACCCAATTATAAAAAAATTGCTTTTCAATTTCTTTTGACAAAAATATATTAATAATTTTTAAAATCTAAATTGTTAAACCTTTTAAAAAAAAATAATATTTTATAACTTTAAAGTTTTTATTGTGTTTTACAAATTCATATTCTAAATGAAAAGTATATATAACAGAATCTCAGAAATAGAAAAGTCCAATAAATCAGCAGCTTTGTGCACAATAATAAACACAAGCGGTTCAACTCCAAGAAAAACCGGAACAAAAATGATTGTATATGAAGATGGTTCAATTTTTGGTACTGTTGGTGGTGGCAGTTTAGAAAAAAAGGTTATAAACAATGCAATTGAAATAATAAAAAACAAGACACCACAAATTTTTAAATATGTTCTTACTCAAAAAGAAGGAATGGGATGCGGTGGTACTAATGAAATTTTTATTGAGCCAATAACAGGAACTTCCAAATTAATAATTTTTGGTGCCGGTCATATTGGAAAAACATTGGCTAAATTTGCCAAAGAAGTTAATTTTTCAGTAACTCTTATTGACGACAGACAAGAAATTTTTGATGGTTTTGATACATCCGGATTTCAAATTATTCAAAAAAAATACAATGACGCTTTTGAAGAACTTTTTTTCGACAATAATACTTATATTACCAGCATAATGAGAGAACACAGCTTCGACCGCGATATTATTGCATACTGTGCAAAACAACCACATGCTTTTCTTGGTATGATTGGCAGTAAAGCAAAAATTGCAACTGCAAAAAAAATATTTCTTTCTGAAAACCTATTAACAGAAGAACAAATGTCTAACATTAATTGGCCAATGGGTATTGATATTAAATGTAACACACCTGAAGAAATTGCTGTTTCAATTTTAGCAAAATTAATTGATGTCCGTTCAAAACTAAATTAACAATTATTTTGAAGATTATAAAAAATTAAAAACATGACAAATAATAATTCAACAATATCTTTTGTTTTAGATGATAAGATTGTAAATATTGATTTTCAAAACAATAATCAATACACACCTACAACAACAGTTTTAGAATATTTACGGAACTTACCAAATCACAAAGGAGTAAAAGAAGGTTGTGCTGAAGGTGATTGCGGTGCATGCACAGTTGTTATTGCACAATTGAACAATTACAAACAACTTTCTTACAAAGCTGTTAACTCTTGCATAATTTTCCTACCACAACTACATGGTAAACAACTAATTACTGTTGAAAATCTTGGAAACTCAAACACTCTTCATCCTGTTCAAACAGCAATGGTAACAAATGATGCAAGCCAATGTGGTTATTGTACACCCGGAGTTGTAATGTCGCTTTTTGCATTATATAAAAATATTAACAACCCCACCAAAAATGAAATTGATAATGCTTTAACAGGAAATTTATGTCGCTGTACAGGATATCGTCCAATTATTGATGCGGCATCTCAAGCATGTGCTAACGACGGTGTTGATAAATTTACAAAAAAAGAGAATGACATTATATCACTTCTTGAAACAATTAACAAGCAAGACACTATTTCGATAGTTAATAAAAAACAAAAATATTTTGTTCCTTTTACGATAGAAAAAGCACTAAAATTAAAGGCTCAATATCCTGATGCAATTATTCTTAATGGCGGAACAGATGTTGCTTTGCGCGTTACTAAAAAACATGAATTACTTCCCGAAATTATTGATATCTCAGAAATTAATGAATTAAAGCATATTAAAATTAATGATAATTCTATTGAGATTGGTGCAGGTTTAAATTTAGAAGATGTAAAAAAAGCCTGTGAAAATAATTTTCATGAATTATCGTCATTATTATCTGTCTTTGGCTCAAAACAAATTAGAAATAAAGGTACTCTTGGCGGAAATATTGGGTCAGCTTCACCAATTGGCGACACACTTCCCATTTTAATGGCTTTAGATGCAAGCATAATATTGATAAGCACAGATAAAGAAAGGAAAATCAAATTGCGAAATTTTATTACAGCTTATCATACAACAAAAATGGAAAAACATGAGCTTATAAAATCTGTTGAGATACCAAAAATTGGAAAAGACACAATAATTAAATCATACAAAATATCAAAACGTAAAACTTTAGATATTTCAACAGTAAGCGCAGGTTTTAGTCTTAATTTAGATGAAAACTCAACTGTAAAAGACATAAAACTGTTTTATGGTGGTATGGCAGCAACAACTAAACGAGCTGAGAAAACTGAAAATTTCTTAATTGGCAAAAAATGGGGACGAAAAATTATTGAGCAAGCAATGCCTATCATTTTTGACGATTTCTCACCTCTTTCAGATGCTCGTTCGAGTGATGATGGAAGAAAATTGATGGCTCGAAATTTACTTTTGAAATTTTATTCTGAAACGACATAGATAATTAGGAATTAGGAATTACGAATTAAATAAACCTGGCAGGTTTCTCTAATTAATTGACAAGAAGATAAAAAAACTTTATTATAGTAATAAAACAAACCTGCCAGGTTTCTCTAAAATATAGAACATTTGGGGATTAAAAATTGAGAATTAGTAAGAGCAACAGAAAAAAAATAAAAATACATAAAAAAACGAAATGAAAAAGGTTTATCACGAAAGCGGTGCGTTTCATGTTTCAGGTGAAGCAATTTACATTGACGATATATTAATAAACAATCAATTACTTATTTGTAAAATTGTTCACAGTGCTTATGCTCATGCCAAAATTAAGTCGTTTGATTTAACTAAAGCTAAAGAACTATCCGGCATTCATGCTATTTTATCATATAAAGATTTACCTGCAGGAAATATTACAGGTGCCATTGTTCAAGATGAATTGATTCTTGCCGAAGATGAAGTTACCTTTATCGGACAAGGAATATTTTTAATAGCTGCCGAAAGTAAAGAGATCGCAATTGAAGCCGAAAAGTTGATTAAAATTGAATATGAACCTCTTGAACCAATAGTTACCATTGAACAAGCAATGGCTAAAGGAACAAAACTTCATCCGACTCAAACAATGGAGTGTGGCGATGTTGAAAAAGCAAAAAAAGAAAGTCAACATATTATTGAAGGCGAAATGAGAAATGGTGCTCAGGAACAATGGTATTTAGAAACACAGATAAGTGTTGCCGTTCCGGGTGAAGGCGACGATATGAAAGTATATAGCTCAACCCAGCATCCTTCAGAAACACAAGCTCTTGTTGCTGAAGCACTCGGCATAAAAAAAATGGATGTTGAAGTAGAAACAAGAAGAATGGGCGGAGCTTTTGGCGGTAAAGAATCTCAAGCAAATATAATAGCTATCTATGCAGCACTATTAAGTCAAAAGACAAAACAACCTGTAAAATTAAGACTTTCGCGTGAAGAAGACCAGATAATGACAGGCAAAAGACATCCTTTTATTTCAAAATTTAAAATAGGATTTAACGACGACGGAATAATAAATTTTTATGAAGTTGACATGCACACCAACGCAGGTTCTTCTTATGATTTGACTATGCCAATTGTTGCTCGTGCACTAACACATGCGGAGAATAGTTATTACATTCCTAATGCCAAAATTAGTGCTACACCATGGAAAACAAATATTGCCTCGAATACTGCTTTTCGTGGGTTTGGCGGGCCTCAAGGTATGATCGGAATTGAAGCTGCTGTTGATAAAATTGCATATTATCTTAAAAAAGATGCTTCAGAAATAAGATATAAAAATTTTTACGGAATAGACGACAAAAACATTACTCCTTATGGCGAGATAGTTGAAAATAACCGTCTTTACAGCATTTGGGATAAATTAATAAAATCGTCAGAATACGAAAAAAGAAAAAATGAAATTGATAAATTTAATAAAGAAAATGAATTTTTTAAAAAAGGTATTGCTATAACTCCTGTTAAATTTGGTATCTCTTTTAACACTGCATTTTTAAATCAGGCAGGTGCTTTGGTAAATATTTATACAGATGGCACTGTTCTTGTAAACCATGGTGGGACAGAAATGGGACAAGGACTGCACACCAAAATAAGACAAATTGCTGCTTTAGAATTAGGAGTAAATATTCAAAACATTAAAGTAAACGCTACAACAACATCAAAAGTACCAAACACATCTGCAACAGCAGCATCGACAGGAACAGATTTGAATGGAATGGCTGTCAAAAATGCAACTGAAAAATTGAAAAAAAGAATTGCTCAAGTTATTGTAAATGAGTTTAATAAAAACAAGGAGCATCCTATTTCAGAAATTGAAAACATTGTTTTTGAAAACGATTATATTTTTGATAAAATAAATACCGAAAGAAAAATAAGCTTTGTAAAAGCCTTATCTATTGCCTACAAAAGCCGCATTAGTCTTAGTGCAACAGGTTATTACAAAACTCCAAATATTCATTATGATAATGACAAACAAAAAGGTCGTCCATTTCATTATTATGCTTTTGGCATGTCGGTTTCGGAGATTTTGCTCGACACACTAACCGGTTATGTTAAGATGCTGAGAACAGATATTTTGCATGATGCAGGAAAATCAATAAATAAAAATATTGATATTGGACAAATAGAAGGTGGATTTGTTCAGGGTGCCGGATGGTGCACTATAGAAGAATGTAAGTGGGACAAAAACGGAAATTTATTAAATCATTCGCCAGACACTTACAAAATTCCCGGCATTACCGATATACCTGAAGATTTTAGAGTTAATTTATTGGAAGATGCTCCAAACCCAAACACAATAAGACAAAGTAAAGCAGTAGGTGAACCACCGTTTATGCTTGCTTTCTCGGTGTTTTTTGCTATTAAAAATGCAATAGCTGCAATTGCCAATCATGCAATTGAACCTAATCTGAATTTACCTGCAACAAATGAGAAAATTTTATTGGCAATTGAAGAGTTGAAAAATAAAATATCATGAGTAATCAAGCCAAAATTGAACGAGCTATTAAAATTTTAATGACACTTAACAATAAATACGGGAAAAATGTTGGTGAATTAGCAAAATATGTAAATACCTCACCACGAACGATTTATAGATATTTAGATACTTTTAAAAATATTGGTTTTGTTGTTGATTATAAGCTTGGTGCAGATGGTAAAAGATACTATTACATTGAAAAAAATAATGATGAAAATAAATCAATTAGTGAACTTCTTTATTTTTCAGAAGAAGAATCATACATTCTTAGTAAGGCAATACAATCTATTGAAAATGAAAATGTAATTAAACAAAATCTTGCAAAAAAACTTTACTCATTATATAATTTTAATAGAGTTGCTGTTCCTATAATAAAAAAAGAAAACTCTGAAATTATTCATAATATAACAACAGCAATATCAAACAAGAATCAAGTAGTTTTAAAAAATTACAAATCATCACATAGTGGCGAGATAAGAAACCGACTTATTGAACCATTCGGCTTTACAAGTAATTTTATTTCTATATGGTGTTATGACATTGAAGCACAACAAAATAAAATTTTTAAGACTGCAAGAATTCAAAAAGTAATAATATCTGACAAATATTGGAAAAATGAAGATAAACATAAAAAAGGTTTTATTGATGCTTTTCGCATAACAAGTTTTCAAAAAATTCCTGTAAAACTTCAATTAACACTACGTGCATACAATCTACTTATTGAAGAATATCCTTTAACTGAAAATGATATTATAAAAAAAGATGATAACACTTACATTTATGAATCTGAAGTAGCAAATCTTAAAGGAATAGGTCGTTTCACTCTCGGACTAATTGACGAAATTGAAATTATTAAACCGCAAGCATTAAAAAATTATATTATTGATAAAATTAAAAAACAATTAGAAATGACATGAGATGACAAAAGGATTTTTTACCTTTGAATAAAAAATAAAACTATGAGGTTTAAATTAATTTTATCTACAGTCAATAATAAAAATGTTCTGCCTTTAAACTACCAGTACGAAATATCATCGTGCATATACAAAATTATTTCTAATGCCAATAATGAATTTGCAAGTTGGCTACACGACAGCGGATATGTTGACGACTCAAAAAAATTCAAATTATTTACTTTCTCAAACTTAAAAGTACCTGATTATAAAATTACCGGCGACAGAATGTTAATTCTAAGTCATGAAATTGAGATGCAGATTTCATTTTTACCCACAGAATCGATTGAATATTTTGTAACAGGACTTTTTAAAAATCAACATCTTGTTATTGCCGACCAAAAAAGCAAAGTTGATTTTATTGTAAATAGAATTGAAACAATGAAAGAACCGGCTTTTAGCAACGAAATGATTTTTAAAAGCCTATCTCCTATTTGTATCAGCCATAAAAATGAAAAATCTAAATATCCTGAATACATACACCCCAAAGAAGAAATATATAAAAAGCTTTTTCTGAAAAATTTATTTGAAAAATATAATGTTTTTTATAAAAAACAATTGGTATTTGACGATAATAACTTCAACTTAGAAATTTTATCAAACCCAAAATCACGCCTCATAACAATAAAAGCAAACACAAAAGAAGAAAGCAAAATTCGCGGTTATTCATATAAATTTAAAATAAAAGCTCCAAAAGAATTGTTGCGACTTGGGTATTATGCCGGTTTTGGCGAAAAAAACAGCATGGGGTTTGGGTGTTGTGAGGTGGTGATTTAAGACAGGATTAACAGAATTTTATTGTTAAGTTGAGATGTGATACATTTAAGACAGGATTTACAAAATTTACAGGATTGAAATGTAAATCGAATTGTTTCTTTTTTTTTACAGGATTTTATTGT
>QMPG01000764.1 GCA_003648455.1 Bacteroidota bacterium | reverse complement strand
TTAATTATCTCTGATTTTTAAAAAACTTTGCGACTTAGCGTCTTTGCGTGGGTCCTTTTTGGTTCTGGCTTGTCCAAGTTAGGGAACCATTTATCGTATTATTATTTTCATTAAATAATTCAAATCTACCTAAATTACAAAGGTAATTGATAATCTCGTTATTATTGAAATCATTCTTAATAAAGAAATCGAAATCAATTGATTGACGATGTCCAATTTGCAATGCTAACGCTGTTCCACCTACTAAATAGAATGAACTTAACCAATTCTGCTTCGAGAGTAATTTTAATAACAATTTTTGTTCAGTTGGTAAAACTTCGAAATGGTAATTAATATTCATCCGAGCATTGTTTCCCAATAATTTTTGGTTTTCTTAGTCAGATTTCTGCTTTTATTTATAATTCTTATTATTGTTGTTTCATCAGTGTTAAACGATAGCCATCTGACAGAATCTAAATTACCAAAATTTAGTATTCTTTCAATAATAAAGACAGGATATTCTTTTATATTTAAACTTTCAAAATCACAATCCCAAAAATACTTTTTTAAATTATTTGGTAATTTAGTTGTTTGATTGCTTGTATTCATTTTTTTCATAATTCATAAATATTATTAATTTGTTACTACGGAAATGCTTTTTAGTTTTAGTTTTATTCCGCTGGATAGCTATCATGCTGGGTTTACCGATTTAGATTCTATAAAGTTGTAACCAATCAATAAATTTTTGGATTCCTTCTTCAAAAGATGTATGTGGATTATAACCTAACCTGGACAAGCCAGAACCAAAAAGGAAAAGAATATTTTTTTCCAAAATTGTTGCTAATTTTTCAAGATTCATATTTTTGGAAAAATAATAAAGGATTGAATTAAGAAAGATGGAATTATTAACAAAAAAGTATCAGGATAAAATAAGCGGTGTTTTAAGCTGTTTTGATCGAGTAATTATAACCGGGACAATACCTCAAATCTGTTATTCTCAAGGAATGACATCCTATTTATATTCCCATAAAATTAGAATTTTTGATTATCCGAAATTTGCAGAACCTTTTAGAAATGAGATTCGATCAAATGCAGAGCAAATAGCAAAAGACAACAATATAGAAATAGAATTTGTGAAAAAATCCCATATCCGTAAGGAAGATTTAGTAAAAAAGGTATTAGATAAACGTGGCTATCATACGGGCATAGTTCATATTATCTCAGCGATGGAAGCATGTGGAAGTTATAGACCATGGCATGATAAAATAACAGGAAAAACATTTTTAAAAGGTAATCAGGGAAAGTGTTTACATTATTACTTTTATTTTATTGATCCTTATCTTGGTTATGGCTACATCAGAGTTCCGACTTGGTGTCCTTTCAAATTACAAATTTATATAAACGGACATAATATTCTTGCTAACGAATTAACCCGAAACGATATAAAATACACAATGCTTGATAATGCTTTTGATTACATATCTGATTTTGAAAAAGCACAAGAGATTTGCGACGATATTGATGTCAAGAAAATACATAAACGTTTAGATGTTCTGTCAAAAAGATATTGTCCGGTAATTTCCCGGTTTGATCAAGTTTATCATTGGAGCATAATGCAGGCAGAATATGCCACAGATATTGTTTTTAAAAAGCAAGAAGATTTGCAGGCAATATATTCCGAATTAACAGCCACAGCAATACATACAGTGAAGCCTGATAATATCGCCACCTTTCTCGGTCATAAGGTTGATCCTCGTTATAAGGGCGAGATGGGCAATAATTATAACATTAGAATTGAAGGAAGCAGAATAAAACATTCGATGGGAAAAAATTCAATAAAAGCGTATGATAAATTTTCGAAAATACTTCGTATTGAAACAACAACCAATGATGTTTCATTTTTTAAACACTACCGAGAGGTTGAACATAGAGACGGAACAACAACGATGAAATATGCTCCGTTAAAAAAGAATATTTACAGTCTTACTCTTTTGTCCTTACTTTTTAAAGCATCGAACAGAAGATATTTGGAATTTATTTCAGCATTTGACAACAAAGAAGTCGGACGAAAAAGACTTGCTAAAGTAACAAAATCGAAGAAGCAAAACAATCGGAATTATAAAGGGTTCAATTTATTTTCGAAAGAAGATTTAAATTTATTGCTGACAGTTCTAAGAGGAGAGTATAATATTTTCGGATTCAGGAATAAAGATATAAGGATGAAAAAACCTGAATTCAATACAGGAAAAGTATCAAGATTGCTTAGACGATTAAAAGTCTTTGGGTTAATTAAAAAAGCAGGAAATACATATAAATATTATCTCACAAAACTTGGTAAAGAGTTAATTATTACTGCCGAGAAATTGAAAGAAACCGTTTTGATTCCTGCATTGAATTATTAATGTTTTGCCAAAAAATACACGAATGTTAGAAATAAGATACTAATGTTCTGCGCACGCCACCAACTCTTTCAATCTGACTTCTTGCTCAATGTGGGTGCGCCTGTTACACGATTCAATTATT
>QMPG01000763.1 GCA_003648455.1 Bacteroidota bacterium | reverse complement strand
TATTTTTATATTAATTATAAGTTTGAGCATTCTCAACTTTTCTATAATAAATATTTTACAGAATTTGATGCTGATAATATCGAAAATTCCGTTTGGGTTACAATTATACCTAAAAATATCAAATTGTTTTTAAAATATTCTTATAAAATATCTAATGCTCAAGGGAAAGAAGCTTACTATAATTTGGATGAAATTCAAATATTTAAAGATACTTCTTACGAAGCAAATATATATTCCTTCAATTTTTTGATTCCTATAAAAATGAAAACTTTGTCTCATCAGATATTTTTTACAACAAGCATAAAAATAGAACAACGTTATTTTCAATCAAATGAGATTAATGATAATTATCACCTTAATCGTCAAGATGATAGAATTTCTCTTAATTTAAAGACTAAATATCAGATTTATAAAAAAACTTACCTGAAACTATTTTATAATTACACCAAACGAAATACTGATTCTCCCTTTGATTATGTAGAAAAAGATAAAACATATTCATTATATCAAACAGGATTATCTATATTATTGAAAATATAAAACGTTTTAAGACAAGACTTGATTTTATAACTTTCAGTAAGCTGATACTTCAAATAAAATGAAACGAAGGGAAAAAGGTATTCAATTTTAAGAACTTTTACTTTACTTATAATTACCTTCATTTTAATAGACATATTATATTTATCAACAATTTCAGTAATCTATTTGCAGGAGGATGAGTGAAAAATAAAGTATTATTAATCATATTAGATGGTTTTGGAATAAACAAATCTAATTATGGAAATGCTATTGCAGCCGCATACAAACCAAATTTTGACAAATTTAAAAGCAATAATTCTCATTGTCGGTTAGAAGCTTCCGGATTGAATGTAGGATTACCTGAAGGAAATATGGGTAATTCTGAAGTTGGTCATTTGAATATTGGTGCAGGAAGAATTGTATATCAATTAAATACACTCATAGATAAGAAGATTAAAGATAAATCATTTTATCATGAAAAAACTATTTTGGATACAATTAAACATACAAAAGAAAATAATAGTAATATTCATTTATTCGGATTACTTTCTGATGGTAATGTTCACAGTAATATAACACATCTTTGGGCACTTTTGAAACTTTTTAAAGAGAGAGGTGTTAATAATGTTTACTATCATGCTTTTATGGACGGAAGAGATACATTACCTCATTCGGGAATTAATTTTATAAAAGAATTTATTAAGAAATCTAATGAAATTGGAATAGGAAAGATCGCTACTATTTCCGGACGATATTATGCAATGGATAGAGATAATCGTTGGGACAGGATTGAAAAGGCTTATAAGTCAATTGTATATGGCAAAGGAGAATATTTCCCCGATCCTATTGCTGCTATTCAGGATAGTTACAGTAAAAAAATCACAGATGAATTTATCATACCAAAAGTAATAACCAAAAATAGTAAACCAATTGCAACTGTAAGAAATAATGATAGTATTATTTTTTTCAATTTTAGGGCAGATCGTGCTCGTCAAATAACGCGATCTTTTGTAATGCCAAATTTTGATAAATTCCCTTCTAAGAAATTTTCCAATCTGATGTATGTTTGCTTCAACCAATATGATTTAGAATTTGCTCCTTATTTACAAGTTACTTTTAGACTTCCTGAATTGAATAATATTTTAGGTGAGGTTATTTCAACTCTTCATCTTAAACAACTACGTCTTGCAGAAACAGAGAAATATGCTCATGTAACTTTCTTTTTCAATGGTGGGAGAGAAGAACCTTTTAAAAATGAAGAGCGGATTTTAGTTCCTTCTCCGAAAATCCCGACTTACGATTTACAACCTGAAATGAGTGCTTATATTGTAAAAGATAAACTTGTTAATGCTTTGAATTCCCTTGAGTATGATTTAATTATTACCAATTTTGCCAATTGTGATATGGTTGGTCATACAGGATTCTTTGAAGCAGCTAAGCTCGCCGTGGAAGCTGTTGATAAGTGTTTAGGAGAAGTTATTCCAGCAGCTCAAAAAAACGGATATAATATAATTTTAACTGCTGATCATGGAAATGCTGATAAGATGTTAGATGTGAATGGAAATGTTTTTACAGCGCATAGTTTGAATCCGGTTCCATTAATTCTGTCTTTAGTTTCTAAAGAAAAACCTATTCTTAATGATGGAATCTTGGCAGATATTGCTCCTACTATTCTCAAAATAATGAAAATCGATATTCCTTCAGAAATGACGGGGAAAACTTTATTTTAAAATATTTAATAACATAAATCCTATTATTTGCGATTCAGAAATCATAATTCCTTTATTTTAGTGAGATCTGATAGATGAATGGAAAAATTTTATAATTTTGGGTTTATTATATAAATCCTCAGACCTCACTAAATGTAATGTTTTAAAAAAAGTGAATTGCAAATAAATAAATCTGTTTTTCTATTGAGATCATAATCAATAACCCCTACATTTATGTAGGGGTAAAATGATAAAGATAAAACAATTACGGCGTT
>QMPG01000762.1 GCA_003648455.1 Bacteroidota bacterium | reverse complement strand
TTTACTACCTTTTTTCTTTGTTTTAACCTTAAATATAAATCAATTGTGTAATCTCGCTTATTACTAATATTATCAATACTTTTCAATACTTTATCCGAATGGCCTAATAGTTTATAAACGCTATCAGTCAGATTCTTAATATTATTCTGAGTTTCAATAATTGTACTATTATGTACAATGAATTTTACACCTTCAATCTTGTTTAGAATATTGATTAATTCTATTGCCCTATGCTCTCTAATCTCATTATCAAATCCAAAAAGTCGAATAATAAATGAACTATCTAAATAAAATACTTTATTCTTGTATTGCTCATTTAAGGTTGTGTCAATATTCGGGTTGTAATGTAACTGCAAAAAATCAAAAATTTTAAATAAAAGTATTTGAATTATTTCATTTAATTCAGAACCTGAAGTTAGTATTAGATTGTTGTAAATCCCACAATCCTCAATCTCATAATGTCCATTGGAATCAAGTATTAATAAATTTTCAAGTTCAGTCGCGTCTTTACAAGTAATTAATTGCCTTAAAAAAGCGAGATTTCTTTTAAATAATGTTGTTAATAATATTTCTTTTATAATCTCTGATTTGCCTGTATCTAATTGTTCTTCATTCAGGAAGTTAAGTACATAACTATCAAGCTTTTTGTAATAATCTTCATAAGAACTAAATGTGTCATATTGCAACTTTTTCAGTTTAAAAGCAGTATTTAATGTAAAAGATTCTTCATATTCAAAATAGGATGAATAGTTCGGGTTCTCTATCGTCTGCATTAATGATTCTGGTTGTATCTTAATTCCAATTATAATTAAGGCACTTGAAATTTCAATCAGATTAAGAAAAGAATTATTGTTATTAATAAACGCATCAATTATTAGTGTAAAATGAGTCTTGTTATTTTGCTGGTCATTAAGTTTTGAGAACAAAAAATATAATCTTTTCTCTTTGATATTTATTTCATTCATAATCTTTTTCTTTAATGAGCCCTAACGTTTTGAATATGGTGCGTTTGGTTTTTTGAAACGCTTCATTTTCAAGTTATGACTAATTTTATTTATTGCTAATATCTTCATATTTAGTAATATCTGCCAAATGCACTATATTTGTTGTTACCAAACGTATTATTTTATTTTCATTAATTTTTTAACGTCAATTATTTTATCTTCTTTTAAGAGTTTGACAAAATATACTCCTGCATTCAAATTTGATATATTTATATTTTCTAAACTATTCAAGTCGGTTTTTTCAAATATTATTTTTCCTTTTATATCAAACATTTTAATTGAAAGGCCATTAAAGTCAGTATTCAGAAGTTTGATGTTCAATTTATCTGAATATGATGGATTTGGATAAATGGTAAAGTGAGGACTGCTATTTAATTCTTTGATACTGACAAAAATTCCACCATCTGTTGTTTTTAATATTATATCTCCACAAAGTACATATCCAATGCTATCAGTTACGAATTCAATGCTTGAATATCCAAGGCCAGGCATATAAGGAGGATTCCAATCATATAAACTTTTCTCCCAGGTTTCTCCAAAATCAGTTGTTTTATTTATTCCAATTACACAATCTCCGTTTGTTGTACAGCCTGAAGAAAGATAAAAACCTAAACTATCATTCTGAAAATATAAATCCGAACCCCCTTCTATATAATGACTTACCCAATTTATATTATCATTTGTTTTGAAAAATTCATCACAATCATAATAATTGTCATCTACCCAACCAGCCAACAAATAGACATAATTATCAGTTATTGTTATTGAAAACAAGTCTTTTGTAGTTTCGATATTTATATTGTCCCAAGTATTTCCACCGTTTAATGTACTGAATAAAGTTCCATTATTTCCTACGATAAAACCTATGTCATTATTTTTAAATTGAATACTGTTCAGTCGTTTGTTGGATAAAGAATTATTAAGTGTCCAGTTATTTCCGAAATTACTTGAGTTTAATATTACACCACTGTCTCCAACAGCCCAAATATTATTAGGTGAATTAATAAATATTGAAAAAATATCTTTATCTATTCCTGATGATTGTGAAGTCCAAATTAAGCCACCATCAATTGTTTTTATTATTGTTCCATTTTGACCAACGGCATAACCTGTATCGTTGTCAATAAATGATAAGTCGTAAAACGATTCTAAGAAACCTGTATTTTGTTCAATCCAGTTAGTTCCACCATCATACGTTTTTAGAAATACACCTTCGTTAGCAATAATGAAGACGGTATCTTTATTCAATGCACAAATATCTCCATATTGATTACTATAAAGGTCAGAATTTTGATATTGCCAACCTTGTTGTGAAAGTAATTGACTACTTAATGTCATAACTAAAATCATTAATAAATTTGTTTTCATCGGGTCCTGTTTTTATATGTTTGGTAACGGTTTGAATATGGTGCGTGCCGCACTTTATTCAATAATTTTCTTTGCTTTCACAAATTTCAAATTTACTAATTCTTTTTCTGTGAAAAAGAAACTGCGGCATG
>QMPG01000761.1 GCA_003648455.1 Bacteroidota bacterium | reverse complement strand
GAGACAACCCTTATCACTAATCTTGGGTAATATTTAAAAGAACCACTTGGCACAACAGCACCAATAAACCATAGCCGGTTAAATGCTCCGGTTTGGAAAATTAATGTAAATTTGAAGTGTAATTAATAAAACAAAAATTGAAGAAAGTAGCGGCTACGGTTTATAGCTGCAAACGTTGTAGGGCATTTAAGAAACATTAAATCATAAAAGTATGAATAGAAAAATAAGAATATTTGGATTAATCTTTTTGTTTGCATTGACAAACATTGCTTTTGGACAAACTAATAAAGAAAAAGCATTATCAAAAGGACAAGAAGCAATTGAATTAATGGATAATGGGAAAATTAAAGAGAGTATAAAACTTTTAAAAGAAGCAGAAAAACTTGACCCTGAAAGATTTGATTATCCATATGAATTGGCATATGCACATTATATTGACCAAGATTATAAAGGAGCAATTAAGATATTAGAGAAAAACAAAAATCACAAAAATGTAAATGAGAGATTATTTCAACTACTTGGAAATAGTTATGATATTATAGGAAAAACAGAAAAAGCATTTGCTGCATATGATGAAGGTCTTGAAAAATTCCCAAATTCAGGAATGATATATTTAGAAAAAGGAAATGTTTATTGGGGAAAAGAAAAATATAATGAAGCACTTCCTTTCTATGAAAAGGGAATTGAACTTGACCCCTCATTTTCTTCAAATTATTACAGGACTACATTACTTTATTGCAGTTCAACGGAAGAAGTTTGGGGTTTGATTTATGGCGAGATTTTTATGAATTTGGAAAGAAATAGTAAAAGAACTTCTGAAATAAGCAAACTATTATACGATACTTATAAAAGTCAAATAAATTTCACTTCTGACACTTCATTTTTAGTTAGTTTTAGTCAAAATGCACAGATAAATATTAGCGATTTATCTGACACAAATAATATTAAATTGCCTTTTGGAATAGGAGTTTATGAACCGACTTTAATGTTATCAATGATTAGCGAAACATCAATTGACATAAACTCACTTTACAGGATTAGAGAGAATTTCATTAATTCGTACTATGAAAATAAAAGGAATGAAGATTATCCAAATATTCTTTTCGACTATCAGAAAAAAGTAAGAGATGCTGGACACTTTGAAGCATATAATCATTGGATTTTAATGAAAGGTGATGAAGATAATTTTGAAAAGTGGCACTCTGAAAATGAAAAAAAATGGGAAGCGTTCATTGAATGGTTTACGAATAATGGACTAAAATTAGATAATGAACATAAGTTTTATTCAGGACAATATTAGATTTGTTGAATAAGAAAAACGCCCTACAACAATGTATATAAAAAATAAGCGAGATAGTAGTAGTATCAAGGTTAGTAGCCCGTTTGAACTTTCTTGTAAGTTGAAAGATTTGTGCTTCGAAATCGCTTACTTTTCATATACTTAACGTTACCACACATTGAAAAAAAGACAAATACTGCAAAATTGATAATTAAAGTAAATTGACTAACTTTGTAGAAAACAAGAAAAATGGAACAGCTGATATCAATAAATTATCCAGAATCTTTGGCATTTTCACTTAAAATGGAAAATCAAGAATTTAAAAGTGAAATGAAAACAATATCTTTGATAAAATTGTACGAGTTAGGGAAAATATCATCTGGACTTGCTGCAAAATTATTACATATTAACCGTATTGATTTTCTTGAATTGCTTGAAAAATATAATGTTTCATATTTTCATAAAGGACTTGAAAATGAATTAGAATCAGACTTTTCGAATGCGTAAAATAATATCCAATACAACACCAATTATATCTTTACTTAAAATTGGCAAACTCAACCTTTTAAAAGAACTATACGGAAAAGTTATTGTTCCAGCTGCGGTGTATATAGAAATTGAAAACGGTAGAGACAAGCCATATTATCAAGACCTAACACAAATTGAATGGCTTGAAATCCAGAAAATTAGAAATCCCGGTTCAAGAGCCTATTTCCTTGACTTAGATGACGGGGAAGCCGAAGTTTTGATTCTTGCCAAAGAACAAAATGTCGATTTAGTAATTATGGACGAAATAATGGGAAGGAGATACGCAAAACAACTTGGGTTTAATTTGACAGGAACAATTGGAATCCTGTTAAAATCAAAAGAAAATGGATTAATAGCATCAATAAAAGGACTATTGACTGAACTTACCGAAAAAGGAACTTGGTTGAGCCCAAAACTAATTTCGAAAGCAATTAAATTATCAAATGAAGAATAGAGAAGAAAAAACGTGTGGTAACAATGTATATAGTTTATGGCGGGCAAAGTACTAAACAAGAACATTTTATTTCTCAACTGGCATTTGTTTGGGCAGAGAAATAATTAGTCATTAAACCGCCACAAAACTATATACTGAACGTTACCTGCAAGGCGAAGAAACGAAACAGTAGAACATAAATTGAAAGTAGTGAAACAAGGAATTAAACATATAATTGGAAAATTGACTTACATAAATAATTTTGTT
>QMPG01000760.1 GCA_003648455.1 Bacteroidota bacterium | reverse complement strand
TATTCTCAGGTTTTCTCTCCATTTTTTTTCGGTCAGTCCGGGTATTCCATAAATTAAATCAGCAGTTAAATTATCAAATCCGGTTTTAATTGAATTTTCGATTGCCTCAATTGCATTTTTTGAGTTGTGAACCCTATTTAAATACTCCAGATCGTCGTCGAAAAAACTTTGAACCCCAATACTCAATCTGTTAATTTCGGTATTTCTGAGTTGTTTTAATTTGTTAAGATTAAGGTCATCAGGATTGGCTTCCAATGTAATTTCTACATTTTCATTAACTAAAAAGTTGTTTTTAAGATGAATAATTATTCTGTTAATTTCATCGGCATTTAGCATTGAAGGAGTGCCACCACCAAAATAAATGGTATTTATTATTTCGTTTTCAAGATAGTTTTTTCTTAAATCAACTTCCCGCAATAGCGCATCCACAAAAACATCACGGTATTTTGTTGAAGCAAAAGAATAGAAATTGCAATAGTGGCACTTTTGTTTACAAAAAGGAATATGTATATAAATTCCGGCCAATATTAAAAGTATTTGTCAACATTATTTTCAAAATCTGATTTTTGATCTGTTTGATCTGTTTGACCTGCATACTTTTTTATTAAGCTATCTTTTATTGAACCACCACTAAGATAATTAACATTAAAATAAACGTCATCTACAGTTGTTAACATACTATCATTTTGGTCAGTAATCATTATAGAGCAGCCATCATGATTTTCCCAGTTTATTCCTAAATATCTGTTAGTAATTTGATTTATGATTTTCCCCTTTTCCGTTTCTGATAGCATGCCTGACGACGAGACCTTGTTGGTGGCAAAAAAGAACTGATTATCGATAAAATGAAATTGTAATAGAAAGCGATAGAATTCAACATCTTCCTTATAAAATAATACCTTATGACCTTTCAACAACTCATTATTGTCATAAATATAAATTGGTTTTTTTAAAACAGCATTTATTTTTTTTTCGCTAAGATCAAGAATTGGTAAGTTTTTGATTTTTAAGTCGATGGTTGTATTTTCTATAAGGGAGCAACCTTTTTTCTCAGGCTGTAGAATTAAATTTAAGTCATAAACATTATGAATTGAACATTCTCTGATATAATAAGTTGAGTTTATGGTGGCCGGACTATACTTATTTGATTTAAAAAACGATAGCATAATAATATATTTATTCGTTCTGGAGAAAATACTCAGTAATGTTGTTAAAAGTTAAATTGATATTGATTAAAATTGTAAATAATGATTTCCTATTAGTCCCATCTTGAGAGGGGAATAAGGGGTGTGTCGTAAATAACCTAATCATTTTTACAGTTTTTTTTACTAATTACAGTCAACTTTAAACAACTTCAGTATATATTTTAAAAATAATCATCAAGTTTAGTATCAAAATTATCCTCTGTCATTTCTTTTGCCAAGTTCGGATTTTTCAACAATTTTTGGTTATACGGAGAGTTGTTTATATAGTTTACTTTAAAATTTACTCCATCAATAATATTTAAGAAATTATTATTCTCATCTGAAATTTTAATTTCAAATCCATTTTTCAGATCGATATTTATTTCTGGAATATATTTTTTAACTATTCGGTTTACAAACGAAATTTTATCTTCCTTAGAAATCGTAGTTACAGAAGATGTTGTATTACTTATAAAAAGGAAGTTGCCTTTTAAAAAGTGAAACTGCATTAAAAAAATTAAATTGTTTACAAGGTGTCTGTAAAACAATACTTTATGACCATTAAGGCCATCTTTTTCCCCAATAACAAAATCAGGTTCTTTGAGCATTTTTATAATGTCCTTTTCTTTAATTTCACTTAATTTCAGTTCATTAAATTTTATGTTTTGATTAGTAGTATAGTACTTAGTCGTTTCTGGATTAAATACAGAAAAAAGGTCACCAATGTTATGAATCATATTTTCTCTGTCGTAATAAGATTCACCACGTAAATTTTTGTTTTTGTTTTTTTTGAAAAAAGATAACATAATATATTTTTAAAAAATTTATTAGTTATAGAAGTTCCCCAATTCTACTTTGTAGGTCATCTTCAGGGATATCTATTTCAGACACATATTTGTTTATAAGTTGTTGATTTTTAGCAGAAAAATTGATATAGTTAATCCTAAAATCAACTTCATCAATTACTTTCAAAAAGTTACTTGCTTTATCGGTAAGTTTAATATCAAATTTCTTGCTTAAATCCAATTTTAATTCCTCATCAAAATATTTTGATCCCATATTTAAAATTAAATCGGCTCTCTCTTTTTTTGTAAGTACTCCTTTTGAACTTATCCTATTACTTACAAACACAAAATTCCCTTTCAAAAAATGAAATTGTAATAAAAATATAAAATTTTCTATGGTCCGTCTATAAAAAAGAACTTTATAGTTTTTAAAATCATCATTGTCATCTAATATAAAATCAGGATCTTCAAGAATGTCTAATAAACTATTCTCATTAATATCTGCTAAAGCTAAGCCACTATGTTTAATCAACTCATTT
>QMPG01000759.1 GCA_003648455.1 Bacteroidota bacterium | reverse complement strand
CTAAGTATTACTTTTGATAAATTAATGAAAATACCTGATGCAGAAGCTGTGCTAATTCAGCCTATGTTAAGTGGCTTAGAGCTTTTTGTCGGAGCTAAATATGAAGATGGTTTTGGACACTTAATACTAGTCGGTTTGGGTGGAATTTTTATTGAAGCATTAAAAGATGTTTCTTCAGGATTAGCTCCATTAAATGAGAACGAAGCCTTAACAATGATTCGATCATTAAAATCATATAAAATACTGCAAGGAATTAGAGGCCAAAAAGGTGCAGATGAAAATAAATTAGCCGAAATAATGCTTCGATTAAGTGCATTGTTACATTTTGCTCCAGAAATTGTAGAATTAGATTTAAATCCACTACTTGCTGAGGGTGAGAAAATTATTGCTGTTGATGCACGTATGAGGGTTGAGAAGAACTAGTGATTTGACTAGATTCTTAGTATTTAACGGGAATGTGCTGGTGGCGGGCATTTTTTGTTTTTTGTGTATCTGTAGGCGAAACAAAAAGCAAAAAATGACTGACATCAAGCAAAATGTTGTGTGCATTTATTTAATCATCATTTAATTTGTCAGGATTTTTTAAAATCTTCTTCTTTTCTGAATTTACTCTCCTTTCAAGTTTTTTAACATCCTCTTCTGCTGGTAATTGCTCTGGTTTAATCCCTCTTTCTAAAAGCAATTTTCTCACACCTTTATTATTCTTAATGTGTTCATTTGATATAGAATTCTCTGTTCTTAAACTTTTATCATCTATGTTAAAGACTGTTATTTCTGTTGCAAAATCTTTTGCTTTAATCGTAATTGTAGGTAGAAAATCAGCCAAAGCTCTACCCTTCGGCACTTTTAGTTTGTTTTTTATTTGTTGGGTAGAATAACCAAATAATGCTTTATCTCCTTTACTTCTAATAATTCCAAAATTTCTATCACTACCAGTCTTTTCGTATATCAAACTTGATAATTCTTTTTCTGATAAAGATAATTTTTGCCTGACGACTAAACGTTCCCAATCTTTTATACGCTGTTCTATTAACTCAAATTTTCGGGTTTGTAAAGCAAAATAATTTTGAGCAAAAGCTATTTGTTCTTTTTGTGGGTCACCATTTTGTGCAATTAAATAACATGCAAATCTGGTTAGCATTATATCTTGAATTTCTCGTTTACTCCCAGAACCCAAAGAAACCATTTTCCCGACATCAGCAAAATGGTCTGTGATTTCATTTCCAGATATTTCACAGGCAGTTTTTGCTTTATTGACAACATTTAAAAAATTATCCCACTTCGTGTAACTTAATAAATGCTGTAAGTCTCGTGCAAACCAAAATTCAATTTCATTTTCTGTATGATTTGAATGTCCTTCAAAATTATTTGTTAAAGATTTTACTATTTCTTTTTTTATCATTTTGTAGATATTTTATTTTCAAAATATTGTTTACCATAAATAACTAAATCAATATGACATATAGCTTTCCGAATGAAAGTTTTAGTTATAGATTTCTTAGAAAAATAATTGTCATAAATTTCTTTTAGAACTTGTAGTATATACTTAAATTCGATTTCAGTCTCTTTTAAATGAGTAATTGCTTGTAATATGTATCGTAGTTCTCGTTCTGAAAGTTCCGTAAGTATTATGTTTTTTTTGTTTTTAAATTCATCATAGGCTTTTAATATTTTCTTTGCTGCTTCTGTTTCTGTATTTAAGTTTCCTTCCTCAAAACGTTCTATAATTTTGTCATTTTTTGTCCCTTGTTCATTTGCTAATAGTTCTTTAATTTCATTTTCATTAAATTTTGACTGAATAAGATAAAAATAAATAGGATAATAGACAGATGGTTCATGGAATATTTTACGAAAAAATTCTTTTGCTGATTCAATATCTAAATCATCACTAAAAAATGTATTATACAGCTCATAATGAGTAATCATTTGATATTTTGTTTCAACAACCTGAATTATTTTTGTGCTATCAATAGGTTGAACATCTCCAATTAGTTTTAATATATTGAATCAATATTTGTGTTTTTTGTTGTTGCCAAAGCTTTTGTTAATCGGGTATTTATCATTATTGAGTTTATTTGTGATTTTCATAACTTCTAAATTGACTTTTATTCGTTTTATGAATTTTTCTGATAAGGGCTTTATTTTCTATCTACAATAAATCCAATCTTCTTATCAACTACTAATTTTCTATCTAAAAACGAATTAAATTCTTCGCAAGATGTTTCAGGTAATAATGCACAAGAATAACAAGCTGCAAGATTTAAACCTGCTGTTCCCTGTCCTTGTTTGTCTGTATGATAGCAAATAGGGTCAGATGCACAATCTTTTGCCCGATGTAAAGCTGATTTTATTAACTCTCCAATACTTTTAGATTTGCATAATGAAACAAGTCCGCCGAAACTCCCCTCTGCACCTGCAACTGTATAAATAAGAACACCTTGCATTTCTTTATTTACATATAATCGTTCTTGTAATGAGGCGGCAGGATAGCCACATAAAAATTCTAAT
>QMPG01000758.1 GCA_003648455.1 Bacteroidota bacterium | reverse complement strand
TTACCTCCTGTGCCCGCAGGGGCAATTGTTATTAACGAACAAAACACAACTGAAAATGAAATTTATGTAGGTACAGACCTTGGTGTTTTTGTAAAAGTAGGAAATGACGATTGGAGATTGTTTAATGACGGTTTTCCGGTTGTAAGCATAACCGACCTTGAAATATATTATGATTCTAATCCTGATAATTCTAAATTATATGCTGCAACTTATGGAAGAGATACATGGGAAAGCGATTTGTACATTGTTGATGCTTCTTCAATGACTTATGTTTCTTCTACAGTTTTTCAAAACAATCCTTATGATGTTTTTCAGGGAACAGTTAAAAATGAAATTATAGGTATAGAGGTTGTTACGAATGGTTCTTCAAGTCCTCTTGATATAACATCTTTTTCTTTAAATACTTCAGGAAGTACAGATGCAGCAACAGATATTTCAAATGCAAAACTTTATTATACGGCTACGTCAAATGTATTTTCAACTACTAATCAATTTGGTTCAACAGTAAATTCGCCAAACGGCAATTTTAATATAACAGGTACTCAGACTCTAAGGTGTGGTAAAAATTATTTTTGGCTTACTTATGATATTGCCGGTGGAGCAACTGAGAACGATTACGTAGATGCAGAATGTACATCTTTGACTATAGGAACAGCAAAAACACCAACAACTACAGCCCCTGTAGGATACAGACAAATAGTTGCCGGAGTTTATTGTGACTCTTATAGTAGTAACTTAGTAGATGGTTATGGTATTTCTAAGCTTGTTTTTAATACTATAAATAATGGAGATGGTTCTACAACCTCCGGACATTACAATGATTATACAGCACAATCAACAACAGTAAATGCTGGAAGTTCTTATGATTTAGATGTAACACTAAAAACAGGCTCAAATACATTCTATGCAACAGCATGGATAGATTGGAATCATGATTATGATTTTGATGATGCTGGAGAAACATTTAACTTAGGTTCAAATGCTTCTGACGGATTAGCATCAAATTGTCCGTATTCTGTTCCGGTACCTAATGATGCTCTTGGTGGGGACACTCGAATGAGAATTGTTGCAACTTTTGATTCTCCTGCTACTTCTTGTGGAGAATACAGATATGGAGAAACAGAAGACTATACAGTAAATGTTATTCCTAATACACCTCCGGAAATCACAAGCGTTGATATAACCTCAGGTACTGCATACAAAGACGGCGGTAAAGACATCGTAATAAGCGGAACAAATTTATCAGGTGCAACATCAGTAACTGTTGCCGGTGTTAATGCTCGTATTATTTCAAATACAGCAACTAAAATAGATATAGAAACTGCTGGTGGAGCTTATTCAGGTGCAAATCAATTAGTTGTTACAAATGCTGTGGGGTCTGATTCTGAACCCCTTACATTTACATATTCTACTCGTAATACAATACCTGTAAATGGTGGTACAGATAGCGACCCAACAATTCAAGATGCTCTAGATAATTTATATTCATGGAAAGGAACAACTGAATTTACTTCTCCAATAACAATTGAAGTATATAGCGGCACATATAATGAAACTGTAACACCTAATGTTAATCTTTCTCCTACTGGAGATAATCAGTTGATTATTCAAAATCACACCGGAGAATCTCCAATTATTAATGCAACAGGCTTGAACAATGGAATGTATATAGGCAATCTTGACAATGTAATAATAAAAGGTTTTACTGTATATGGTGCAAACAACGATAATGTATATTCAGAAGGTGATTATAATACTATATCATTTATAAAAAGTTATGGTTCGGTTGGAGGCTCGGGAATATATTTAAACGGAGCTAATTCTTCAATTACGAATAATTTGTGTTACGGGAATTATGAACACGGAATTTATGTAAATGGTTCAAACAATACCATTAAAAACAATACTGCTGATGATAACGGACATAGTTTAATAGGACCTCAAACTTCAATATATTCATATTCAGGTTCAGAATCAATCACAGATAAAACGATTTCTTATGCTGACATTTTAGTACCGGATAACGTTACTGTTACAAACGTAAGAGTTTTGAATATGAATATCACACATACTTACGATGCTGACCTTGATATTTATTTATTGCATCCGGATGCAACTGAAGTAGAATTAAGTACAGGTAATGGTGGTTCTGGGAATAATTACACAAATACAAATTTTGATGATGCTTCCGGCAATTCTATTAAATCAGGTTCTGCTCCATTTACAGGAACTTATTCTCCGGAAGGTGATTTATCTGATTTTGACACAAAAGCATCAAACGGAACTTGGCGACTTAAAGTCTACGATGGTGGAAATGGTGATAATGGTACTATTACGTCATGGCAATTAGAAATTACTTACACAGCAAATGATTATGCCGGTGCTGGTTTATACATAGAATCAGGAACAAACAATACTGTTCAAAACAACATTCTTGTTGCTAAAACGGGGAGTGATAATTATTACGCCTTAAAAACAGAGACAGGCATTACTGCAAACTCAAATTAT
>QMPG01000120.1 GCA_003648455.1 Bacteroidota bacterium | reverse complement strand
TTTATTCCTAGACGAACCCACATCAGGTTTATCATCAAGAGATTCTGTAAATATTATGGATCTTTTAAAAGAATTAACATTAAAAGGGAAATTAGTATTTGTAGTTATTCATCAGCCATCTTCAGAGTTGTTTAAAATGTTTGACAAGCTATTAATTATTGATGAAGGCGGTTATTTAATTTACAAAGGAAACCCTGTTGATTCAATAGTTTATTTTAAGACAAAAGCAAATTTTGCAAACTGGAACGATAGTGAATGTCCTGTTTGTGGTAATGTAAACCCCGATCAAATATTTAATATTATTGAATCGAGAATATTGGATGAGTATGGAAATGTTACTCAAACAAGAAAAATTTCACCAAAAGAATGGAATGATTTTTTAGAAAATAAAAAAGAAGCTGAAAACGAAAAACATGAAAAACTTCAACTACAAAAAGAGATTCCAGACAACCCTTTTAAAATACCAAATAAATTAAGACAGTTTAAAGTTTTTATAACTCGCGATGTTATTTCAAAACTTAATAATAAACAATATTTAATAATTAATATTTTTGAAACGCCTCTATTAACATTCTTGCTTTCTTATATTGTTAAATATTATAGTATTGATGTAACAAATGTTTTAGGATACACTCTTTATGATAATTCGAACTTACCTATTTATATATTTATGGCTGTTATTATTGCCATTTTTGTAGGATTAACAGTTAGTGCTGAAGAAATTATTAAGGACAGAAAAATACTAAAAAGGGAAAGATTTTTAAATCTAAGCTGGTCGAGTTATCTATTGTCTAAGGTTGCAATATTGCTTGTTCTATCAGCAATACAGTCTTTTATTTTTGTTTTGATAGGTAATAGCATAATGGAAATAAAAGGGATGTTTTTCGAATATTGGATAGTATTATTTAGTGCATGGAGTTGTGCAAATCTTTTAGGTTTAAATATTTCAGATAGCTTTAAAACTGCTGTTACCATTTACATTTTAATTCCATTTTTAGTAATACCACAGTTAATTTTGAGTGGTATTGTAGTACCTTACGATAAGCTTAATCCTGAAATATCATCAACAGGTACAATCCCTTTTTATGGAGAGATTATTACTGCTCGTTGGGCATACGAAGCCCTTGCTGTTAAACAATTTAAAGATAATGAGTTCGAAAAGCAATTCTATCCATACGATAAAATTATGAGTATTGCCGATTACAAAAAAAATTATTGGTTGCGTACTTTATCAAACAAGATTATTGATTGTGAGAGATATTTAAATAATCCTAAAAAGAAAAATGTTGTTGAAAATAATTTAATTCTTTTAAGAAATGAGATAAAAAAAGAATTGAAAGAAAATGATAAATTTAAATTCGATCAATTAAACAAACTATATTATGATTCACTAAATTCATCAGTAATTTCAAGTGTAAATAATTATTTTAATTTACTTAATAGATATTATATAAAATTATACAATAAGGCAAACCTGCTTAAAGATGAACTAATATCTCAACAGCAACAAACTAAAGAGGAAAAATATAAATTTATTTTACAAAAGAAAAAATATACTAACAGGGCATTAACCGATTTCGTATGTAATTCCAATTCATTAGAAAGAATAGTTGAGTATAAAGGACATTTGTATCAAAAAATCAACCCTATTTTCCACGATCCTGAAAGTAATTTTATCAAAGCTCATTTTTATGCTCCAAGAAAAAAATTATTTGGTAATTATTACAGCACTTTTTGGCTTAATGTGATTGTAATTTGGGTGATGAATTTGCTGTTCTATATTACTCTATATTATAGATTATTTAGGAAATTAATAAATTCAATTCCCGATATTTTTTCAAAAAAAAAACGTTTTTAAATATTTAAATAACTTTATTTTATTTTTATTCCAATAATCAATATATCATCAACTTGGTCGTTAGTTCCCTTCCACTGTTCAATCGTATTATTTAAAATTTCCTTTTGTTCAGACATTTTTTTATCATTAATATCTTCAAGTAATTTTTTAAATCTTTTCGATTTGAATTTTACTCCTCCTTTTTTAATTGAAATCTCATCCCATCCTCCAAATTGATCAATAAAACCATCCGAAAAAATATAAATTACATCATTCTCTTGTATATCAATTTCGTGATTTGTAAAAGATTTCTCTTTCATATGAATACCAATAGGCATTTTATCAGCTTTTGTTTCTATTAACTCTGAATGACCTGACTTTTTTCTATACAGATATAAAGGATTATACGCTCCTGCATATTGAAGTTTCATGTTTTCTTTATCAATAACGCAAAGAGCAATATCCATACCATCTTTAGCTTCGCCTTCTTTTCCGGTTTGTCGTAATGCTAACTTTATTTCTGCTCGCAATTTGTTAAGCACCTGATTTGCTTGAGTAACGCTTTCATCTCTAACTATTTCATTTAACAAAGCCATTCCCAGCATACTCATAAAAGCACCCGGCACTCCATGACCTGTACAATCTGCTGCAGTAATAACTGTATAGTTATTAATTTGTTTCATCCAATAAAAATCACCACTCACAATATCGCGAGGTTTAAACAACACAAAATGTTCGGGTAAATGTTGCTGAATTAATTCTTCAGGTGGAAGAGCTGCTGATTGAATGCGTTTTGCATATTTAATACTATCAGTTATTTCCTTTTTTTGTTTTTCAATCTTAATTGTTCGTTTCCTTACTTCCTCTTCTAATAACTCTTTTTCTTTTATTAGCTTTCGTTCTCTCTTTTTAATTAATAAATATATTGCAATTATTATTACTAAAAAAACACAAGAATAAAACCATATTTCTTTCCAGAAAGGTGGCTTAACATAAATTTCTATTGATTTTGTTTCTGATAAATAACCTAAAACGTTTTTTGCTCTAATTTGAATTAAGTATCTACCATCGGGGATAAAAGGGAGTTTAATTATTGAGTTGGTTGACCACTCCGACCAACTGTTCATTAAACCGCTAATAAAGTATTGATATGTCGTATTTTCGGGATTAATAAAAAATGGAGCACTCAAATTTAATTCTACTGAATTATTTGTATAATCAAGCTTGATATCTTTTAAAGGAAACTTTTCTCCTCTACTATCTTTAATACTAGAAATATATACTGTAAATTTCTCAGAAATCTTATCCTTTTTTGCTTGGCTTAATTTATATATTGAATTATTATCAATAATCCATATTTGATTTTTATCGATATAAAAATTCCTTATATCGTTAAACAGATTAATAAAATAAACAGATAGAGGATTAATATTTTGTATTATAACAGGCACTTGCCAATTTTTACCGTCATTTATCATAGTTTCTCCATCAACAGAAAAAACATATCTTGATTCATCAATTTCTTTCGACAGTTTTTCATCTCTTATAATTGTATCTGCATCATTATCGTAATAATAAATACCTGATGGTAAAAAGAAATAAGGTTTATTGTTTAATTTTCCTATTATAACTTGTTCAGAAAATTCATTGTCAAAAAAATATGGTTTATTTTCAAGCGGCAAGAATGTTGAATCTAAAGTTAATTTAAAAGCTACATTTATTGAGCCTATCCATAAATTATTATTTCCATTATCAAAAACTAATGAATAAACATCATTCTCAATATTGCTAAAACAATGATTAATTAGCCATTCATCTTTTACATATTTAACAGAATATAAGCCATTATCTGTTCCAATATAAAATAAACTGTCATTAGGAGATGAAACAATACTATAAATATAAATGTCTGATTTAATAATACTTGCTTTATTATCTACAATATCATACAATCCTGTATTTGTTACTGCCAGCAAGTGATTTTTAAAACTTACCAATTGTTTACATTTTTCATTCAAATCTTCTACCTTCTTGTATACATAATTAACATTTAACAGTTTTTGTATTGTTTTTTTTACATAATAATATTTATTTGACACAGACCTTAATTGCTCTTTTCTTTTGTCTTTCGAAACTAATGATTTTGGTTTGTTCTTATCCTTCTTTTTTCTGAAGAACCAAAACAGACGTTTTTCTTTTTTACTTTTTTCTTCGTCTTTCACCTCTTCTTCAGCCTTTTTTGTTTTATATACTTTTCTTGACTTTTTCACCAACACTTCTTTTTCTTGAAATTGCTTTTGCTGCGAGAGATAAAAAACGCCTTCACTTGTTGCTGTGTATATTGTGTCGTTAAAAACACAAACAGATATTGGGTTACCCTTCAAATCAGAATACAGACTGTAATTAAAAATAGGAACAAAAAGGTCAACTCTACTTAATCCAAATCCATGAGAAATCCACAATCCTTGATTAGCATCAATACCCATTGAAAATATTTCTTCATCGGGCAAGCCTGTTTGATAATTAATTGTTTGAAGCGTTTCCCCCCATTTCTTTTTAACAATAATGCAACCTCCAATAAGGGTAGATAAAACAATTTCCTCTTCTGAAAGCTCTTTCCCTCCTACCAAGATACTTTGTTCTAAAAATTCCTTATCTTTAATATCATAAGGAAAAATCTTTTCCCCATTAAACAATAACAACTTATTGTCGTTTGTTCCTAATAAACAATATTTAAAATCAAAAGTCAATCCAAATAAAATCTCTTTGTCGGCAAAAATTGAAGTGTTTGGAATTTTTCGCAAGCTATCATTCCTAATTACGTGCAATCCCTTATTTTCAATATTAATATAAAATTCATCTTTGAAAATAAAAAAGCCTGAAAAATTTGTAGTATCTGAGCACCAATGATTCTCAATTTTCAAATCATCTTTACTGACTTTATATACAGATTCTCGTGAGCAAAAATACACATGGTTTTTATTTACTAATACCTTATTGAAAGTGCCTGATTTTATTCCATCCTTTATAGAATTCTCAAATATTGAGTGATACAAATAACAACCTGTGTCATTTTTAGATATATAACCAAAATTATTATTGCAGGCTACAAATATCAACCCTGTTTCAGTCTGTTCAGAAAAAGACAGTGGAATATCAGGTGTTTTAATTACTTGCCAATTTATTCCGTCAAAACTAAGAATCCCTTTACTGTTTGCAAACAGCATTAACCCATTACTATCGTGAGTAATATCAAATATTTGATTATCGCCAATTTTCTTAAGTTGAAAATTATTAATAAAAAGATTTTCTGTCTGACCAAAATTACTATATGAATTAAATAAAAATACATATAATAAGCTTACTTTTAAAAGGTATTTAAAACAAGTATGCATTTGATAAGTTTATTAATTTATTTAATTTAGCCTTATCAAATATACAACAAAATATTTGTTGATAATAAAAAATAGTCATTATTACCTAACTATCAAACAATAACGAATGGAACAAAAAGATTATATACTGAGAGAAGTTGAAAAGATAGGTGTTATGTTACAATATTTACTTGGGAAAATGATGCCTGCAAAATCAGTTGAAGAGAAGAAAGATATTTCAGAAGAAATTAACAACGAACTTTTTGAAAATATTGGGTATGACATTAGGTCTCTGTTAAAAATACAAAAAAAAGAGTTTAACGAAATATTTAAGTATAACAAAGGTTTTAATTTAGAAAATATTGAATTATTAGCTGAGTTATTATACAAAATTTCTCAAAAAAAGCTGAATAACAGCAAAGAAATTCTACAAAAATCGCTTGAACTTTATGAGTTTGTTAACAAAGCCGGAAAAACTTTTTCGTTTGATAGAGAAAAACAAATTGATAAAATTAAAAACGAACTTTAACTTTTTATGAATAATACTGATGAATAAATTATTAACGATAATATTATCATTTATTATATTTTTCGAATCTCATAGTGAAGCTCAAAATAACAAAACTATAGATAAATCAGTTAAAAAAAATCAAATATCATTCACAAAAGTTGACACAGGAAACATAGTTAATGATTTGGGTTACTCTCAAGCAGTAGCTTGGGGCGATTTTAACAACGATTTGTATCCTGATATATATGTTTCTAACAGTTGGATAAACGACAATAACCTAGTTTATATAAATAACACAAATGGTTCTTTCACAAAGATTACTACAGGAATAATTGCAAACGATAATGCAAATTCAAATGGCTGTTCGTGGGGAGATTATAATAATGATGGTTTTATCGACTTATTTGTTTCAAACGTAAACAATCAAAAAAATTTTCTATACAAAAATAATGGCGATAATACATTTAAAAAAATCACTCAGGGAGATATTGTTAACGACACATCTTGGTCTTATGGTTGTTGCTGGGGCGATTACGATAAAGACGGCTATCTTGATATGTTTGTGTCAAATTGGAAAGATCAATGCAACTCACTATATCATAACAATCAAGATGGTACATTTACAAAAATTCTAACGGGAGAAATTGTAAATAGTGTTTCTAACACATTCAATGCTTCATGGGCAGATTTCGACAACGATGGTTTTCCCGATTTGTATGTTACTAATATTGGACAAAACTATTTATATCAAAACATAAACGGAAAATATTTTGAACAAATTAATAAAGGCAGTATAGTAACTGACGATGCTTGTTCTTATGGTTGCTCTATTGCAGACTACAACAACGATGGTTATTTAGATGTTTTTGTAGCGAATTGGAATGGGAAAAACTTTTTATATAAAAATAATGGTAATTTTTCTTTTTCAAAAATTGATGAATTTCCTTTTAATACAGACAAAGAAAACTCCGAGGGGAGCTCATGGGGTGATTTTAATAATGATGGCTTTATAGATTTGTTTATTACAAATGATGGAGTTAATTCTTTATATCAAAATGTAGATGGACAATATTTTGTTAAATTAACAAATACAATTTTAACAAGCACCGAAAACAATTCAAACGGAACATCGTGGACTGATTTTGATAATGATGGTGATTTAGATCTTTTTATTGCAAACGGAGGTAATCAAAAAAATCTTTTCTATATAAATTCAGGAAACGAAAACCATTGGATAAAACTAAAATTAATTGGTAAAACTAGCAACAAATCTGCAATTGGTGCAAAAATAAAAATACGATATGGAAATAACAAAGTGCAATATCACGAAATTTCTTCTCAAACAGGCGGTGGTTGTGGTTCTCAAAATGATCTAACTCAACATTTTGGCATAGGCTTTAATCAAATAATTGATTCGCTTAAAATAATCTGGTCATCAGGAATAATTGATAATTTTACAAATTTGCAGACAGACACATTAATTATCATTAAAGAATCTGGTAATAATGGTATTGTTGATTTAGACAAAACAATTACTTTAGAACAAAATTTTCCCAATCCTTTCAACAAAAAAACAAGAATAAACATTTCTACAAAAAAACCATTGAAATTAACTCTTAAAATATATGATTATAATGGAAATATTATAAGCTGTCCTCTAATTAATGAACTAATTAATGATTGCAAACAAATAGATTTAGGCTCCTCTATTTTTATTCATTCAGGCATTTATTATTATGAGTTAACAACAGGCAATAATAAATTAGTAAAAAGCATGGTGTTTATTAAATAATCTTACTCCTATAAAAAGCTTTCTTCCTAAACTATTAAAATTCAAGAAATTTCTTAAATTTGTATAAAACATAATATTATAATAATATGGTATCTGATTATTACAGTTTTAAAGTAAACATTGTCGATAAAATATTTTATACAGAAGAAGGAAATCAATTTCCAAAAACTGCAATTATAACATTATTCGATAAGAACAATAAAATTATTACATCAAAAGACTATGGCTATTTAGACACAATAGATGTATACAACCATATTGACAAAAACGAACAATTAAACTTTGATTATTGTTATATAAAAAACTTCTCAATAACTACCTACAGGCGTTTACGTTTGATTGACAAAAAAGAATATGTTTCAATAAAAGGAATATCTGCAAAACATGCATTTTTCGATTCAAATTTCAACATTGACTTCTCTTTTATCAAAATAACCGAAGGCGGAATGAATTTTAGCAACACACACTTTGCCGAAGGCGATCTTAACTTTGCCAACACTCATTTTGGGAAAGAAAAAACAGATTTCAGCTATTCAGTTTTCAGAAATGATAAAGCTGATTTTTCAAATACTATCTTTGGTAACAATGGAGTTAACTTTAAAAATGCAATATTTCATAAAGGCACTAAAGACTTTCAATATGCTGTTTTTGGAAATGGTGATGTAATTTTTACAAACACTGAATTTGCAGATGGTGATGTGTCATTTATAAACGCTAATTTTAACGAAGGCAATGTATCATTTAAAATAGCTCGTTTTGGAGAAGGCAATGTTATTTTCCACTTTGCAAAATTTGGCACAGGACAAATTTCTTTTGAAAGAACAGAATTCGGTAATGGAAAAATTGATTTTCGAACAGTTGAATTTAATAAAGGAAAAGTAAATTTTAATCGTGCAAATTTTGGTGAAGGTGAACTTAATTTTGAAGCAAGCAGCTCATCGCAAGGAAAAATCACTTTTAAAAGAACAAATTTTGGTAAAGGCTCAATAAATTTTGAAATTGTTGAGTGCGAAAATACAGATGTCATTTTCGAAAAAGCAAATTTTGGACATAACGATGTATCTTTCTACAACTCAAAATTCAAAATACTATCATTAAAATCATGTCATTTAGATAGCTATCTTGATTTAAGAGTAAATAAATGCGATAATTTAAACCTTGCAGACACTATTGCAAGAGATATTATTGATTTAAAACCATACGATTTTAAAATTTACATAAATACATTAAA
>QMPG01000119.1 GCA_003648455.1 Bacteroidota bacterium | reverse complement strand
TAAATACCGAAGAGGGTAGGAATGTGGGTTTGAGTTATTTTAAAGAGAGAGGTTTTAGAGAACCTATTATTAATAAATTTCAACTCGGATTTTGTTTAAACAAAAAAGATGCTTTTACCAAAGAAGCAATACAGAAAGGCTATAATATTGAATTTTTGGAAAGTACCGGCTTAACTATTAAAAAAGACGATAGGGTATTTGACCGGTTTAGCGACCGAATTATTTTTCCAATCCATAATTTGATGGGAAGAACAATTGCTTTTGGTGGACGAACATTGCGCACCGACAAAAAAATTGCAAAGTATCTTAATTCTCCCGAATCGGAAATCTATCATAAAAGTAAAGTTTTATACGGCATCTTTTTTGCAAAAAAAGCAATTAGCCAAAACAACAAATGTTACCTTGTTGAAGGATACACAGATGTGTTGTCAATGCACCAGTCGGGCATTGAGAATGTTGTTGCTTCGTCGGGAACATCATTAACACCCGACCAGATACGTTTAATAAAACGATTTACTAATAATATTACTATTATTTATGATGGCGACAGCGCAGGAGTAAAAGCATCTTTGCGAGGAATTGACCTTGTGCTTGAGCAGGGAATGAACGTGAAAATTCTTTTGCTGCCACCCGACCAAGACCCCGATTCTTTTGCACAATCGCACAGCTCAAGCGAATTAATTGAATATATAAACAATAACGAAAAAGATTTTGTTATTTTTAAAACAAAACTTTTGCTTGATGAGGCTAAGAACGACCCTGTTAAAAAGGCAAACTTAATACGCGATATTGTAAAATCGATTTCGGTAATACCGGAAAAAATTACTCGTTCGGTTTATGTTAAAGAATGTTCTTCTTTGTTAGATATTGACGAGCAGGCTTTATATTCAGAACTGAATAAAATTATATTTAAAAAATATAAGTCTTACGACAAGAATATTAAACCCAAAGAACTACAAACCCGCTCGCCAAAACAAAATGTTTACTCAAAAGACAATTGCGAAGTTCTTGAACGTGAGATAATTAAGCTGATAATGAATTATGGGAATGTCGAAATGTTTTCTGATAAAGACGATTCCGGTGAAGACCAAACAATAACTGTTGCTCAATATATTATTAGCGAAATTCAACACAATGAGCTTGATTTGGTAAATACTCTTTATAAAAAAATATTCGAGGAATATAAGTCTCATTTAATTGATGAGATTAGTATTGACAGTAAATATTTTATTAACCATCCCGATAGTGCTATTAGCAATCTTGCTGCCGATCTTTTAAGCTCATCTTATGAGCTAAGCAGAATATGGGAGATGCACGATACTTATGTTGAGACAGAAGAAGATAAGCTTAATGTTATTATTCCTGAGATAATTACTTCGTATAAGAATCAGAAAATTATGTCTGCCTTAAAAAGCACCGAAGAATTATTAAAAGTCGCTCAAAAAGAAAACGATATAGAAAAAATGAATGAGTTGCAACAACGATATATTGCATTAAGCAAGTTTAAGATTGCGCTTTCAAAAAATTTGGGTGAGAGAACGATTTTGTAATGTTTTTTAATAAAAAATAGGGGCGCAAGCCCCAATTAAGAATAATAATATTTAAAAAAACCCTAAAAACTTCCAATACCCCAAACAAGAGCCATTCTCAAATAAGCTGTGTTTCCTTCAAATTCTTTATGTTCAAATTTAGTTATAAAATTATAACCGCCATCAATTTTTAAACTTAAAAAGCTTTTATATGTAGGATAAGCATAATTATAAATGTTTTTTTGCTCAAAGTCGAACAATTTAAATTCGGCGTGAATTCCGGGTCCGGTAACAAATGAGTTGTAAATTTTAATTTCTCTTTCATCCTCCTCAACTTCAAATTTTGTGCTTTTTAGGTTACTGCCCGCTATTGTAACATAAGGTGCAAAGTGGAATTTATTATTTCTAACAAGAAAATAACCTGCTTTTAAACCTCCTTCAAAGTATGAAAATCCTTCATCTTTATCAAAATTCAGGCTGTCTGTTTCTGTAATAGCATAAAATGGAATTTTTAAATTTAGTGTACCTGCATTTATATAAAAAGATGTAAATATTTGTCCAACATTAAAATCCATACCCATTAAAAAAGTTGCGTTAGCCGAAAAATTATCACTTAATTTTCCTGTTGGAAATGTGCCCGAAGAACCAAACACCCATGAAAAAGAACTCTTTACTTTAACTCTCGGCATATAGTTATTAAAGAAATCATTAAATTTTGAAGTTCTAAATTTTTTATTAAAACTCTTGAGCATTTCGTTATATTCTTCATCGGCAGTACCTTTCTCCATTAAATGCAGATATATTCTTAACGCAGTTTTTTCTTCCTCGTTTAATAAAGTAGAAGTCTCTACTGAAGATTTTATTAAGTCAATTTTTTTAACTATTTCTGAATATAACCTATCTTCAATTTCATAGCAGTTTTGATAACAAAAGTCTCTGTAAAATTGTCTATACCCCATAGTTTTATTTACCCATTCTTTCCAGTCTGACAATAAGCAATTGATATAAAGATTTTCGGTGTAATTAAACGCAGCATAGTTTTTGTTTGCTGTTTTACTTGACAAAAACTGATATATCTCTTTAGATTTTTTTATATCACCCTCCAACAGCTTTTTTAACAAAAGTTTTCTTCCATTATTAATAAGAACTTCAGAGCTGTCAACATAAGATTTAATTTCATTGCCTATTTGAGCTTTAACAGTAATACTAAGTAGAATTAAGCAGATGATGCAAAATGTTATTTTGTTTTTCATTTATTTAATGTTTTAAGTTAAAAAGTGAATTTTTATTTTTCATCAATAATCTCGTTGAAGTAATTTAAATATTTTATTTTTTGAGAATCAACCGAATAGTTTTTAATAATAGTTTGTCTGCCGGCTTTGCCTAGTTTTTCTCGCAAGTCATTTGATTCTATTAAAGCCGAAAGTTTCTCAAGCCATTGCTCATTGGTTTCGGCAAGAAATCCATTTCCTCCATCGTTTATAATTTGGGTATTTACACCTACAGGCGACATAATTGTAGGGATTTCCAGAGCCATATATTGTAATCCTTTAAAACCACATTTCCCTTTTGCCCATTTATCATTTGGCAAAGGCATAATCCCAATATCGAATTCACACAAGTCTTCAATTTCAGTTTCTAAATTCCATTGTGTGGCTTTAATATTGAGGTCTTTAACCGAGTATGGAAAATCAACAATAAGCTTGAAATAAATTTTATCGCCATACTTTTGTTTTATCTCCCTAAGCATTGGCAAAGCGGTCTCAAAATGTTTCAGTGTTGTGCTTGTGCCTGTCCATCCAATGCAAATTGAAGTGTTTCTTTTGTTTGTGTTTCTTTTTTTGTGATAATTAGTATCAATAGTTGTTGGTATAATTTTTACATTATGATTAAATTGTTTTGCATAGTCGGACAGGTATTTATTGCCGGCAAAAATTAAATCGGAGTATTTAATTATTTTGGCTGTTTTTCCAGGTTTTTTTAGCCATTTAAGATTTTCGTTTCCATCCGACACATCGTTTAGCCAGATTGCATCGTCAAAATCGTAAATAATTTTCGCCTTTGATAATGACATTAGCTTTTCAAAAATTGTTGTTCCTAACATAAATGCTTCGCGGTAAATGAATATTGCATCGTAATTTGATAAGCGAAAAACATCTCCAATTCTTTTTAAGAAACTTTTTATCAGGATAATAAATTTTGAAAAATATTTCTTTTTGCTGTAAAATAATTTATCGTCTTTTTCCGAAATAATGTTTGAGAAAGTTATCTTGTATCCATTTTCTGATAAAAAAATTAAATATTGCTCAAATCGAAAGCGTTGACCCGGAGAGCGGTTTTTTCGGTGTGGTACTATAAATAAAATTTTTTTCATTATTATTTCAGTGTGTTGTAAATATTGGCATATTTTTCAATACCCATCTGTAAAGAGAAATTTTTTTGTGCCGAATTTATAATTTTTTCCTTAGAAATTTTGATATTTTCATCAATACTATCAATAATTTTATCAAATTCGTTAATTGAAAAGTTATTAATAATCAGTCCTGCCTGTGTTTTATTAATTATCTCGTCAACATCACCAACATTTGAATTGCAAATAATTGGAATCCCCATGCCCATAATTTCTGCCAGTTTTGTAGGTGAAGAAGCCTTTTTCGAAAAAACCGGTTTGATAAAAAATATTGATATGTTACTAATACTAAGCAAGCTTGAAACATCTTCTCTCTCAGCTTTTTTGATAATTATTTTGTCAAGTGGAACAGTGTTTTTTATTGCAGATTTTTTTATCAGATTAGCATCGTCATAAGAGATAAAGAGAAATTTTGCATTTGGCTTTTTTATTAAGAGTCGCTTAAAAAATATTAGCATCTCGTCGAGCAAATACCATGTTCCTATTGATCCGAGATAAGAAATAACAAAATCGTCTTCTGCAATTCCAAGTTTATCTTTATAGAATTTTACTTTTGATTTTGATATGTTTTCGGGTGAAAATAAAGACAAGTCAGCACAACACGGAATTACTTCAATGGGCGGTTTTTTATTTTTAAATTCTTCCCAATCATAAATAATATTTTTTGCAGCATTTGTTAAGCTAATTGTATAGTCGGCGTTTTTTAAAAATTGCGTTTCTTTTCTTTTGAAAAAATTATAAACCGTTCTAAAAACAAAATTGTTTGTATTCCAAATATTCCCATCAACACGCTCATCAGCATAAAAGCCTCTCATGTCGAAAATAAAACTTACCTTATATTTTTTTTTCATATAATTTCCTGCAAAAGCAGCTATGTAACTTCGGCAATGAATAATGTTGAATTTTTCTTTTTTGTAGAGTCTTTTCGTTTTTGTAATTAATTTATAAATATCGAATACTGTTGATATTATTGGAGGCTTTTTTGTGTAATAAATCTTTTCCCACTTAATATTGTTTGCCCCAAGAAGTTTTTCAATTTTTTTATTATGTAATGAGTAATTTTTTTGTTTTTCGGCACTTAAGATTGTTATATCAAAATTCTTCTTTTGTAAGCCAATTAGATAGGGAATTACTTGCGACTGACCTAGAGGGTCTGTCATGCCATCATACGATATATACAATATTTTTTTATTCATTGAAAAAATTTATAACTTACAAACCTCAAAATTTACACATAAAAATTATAAATTAACGCAAAAATGAGAAAAAATTAGAACTTTATTCTAATTGTTTCTGAAAAATATATGGAATTTTTATCAATTTGGGATATAGTATTAACACCGGTTTATTTAACAATCATTTTTTTGTTTGCTAATAGAATAAAGCAAAAAAACAGATTGCGACATCCGGAATATAATTTTTATACATGGGGACTTTTAGCAAAAGTTTTTGGAGCAATAAGCGTTTGTGTTATTTATACAGTTTATTACGATGGTGGCGATACAACAGCTTATTTTAAAAGTGCGGTTGCTTTGGGTAAGCTTTTGTTTAAAAGTCCGTCAGCTTATTTATCAATATTTTTTGGAAATCTCACTCCTGAGAATTATTCTTTTTTCGATTCAACAACAGGTTGGCCATATTTTTATAATGACCCAAAAGCCTTTGGAGTAGTTCGTTTTGTTAGTTTGTTTACAGTTTTTGGTTTTCGTTGTTTTTATTTAACATCAATTTTGGTAGCAGTATTTACTTATATTGGAATGTGGCGTTTATATCGTTTTTTTTATATGCTATTTCCTCGATTAAAAAAAGAATTTGCATTGTCTGTTTTATTTGTCCCTTCTGTTATTTTTTGGGGTTCAGGTATTTTAAAAGATTCTTTTACTTTGTCTGCTGCAGCATGGTTAACTTATAGTTTCTATAAAATTTTTATTAAAAAAGAAAAAATTATATCAAATGTTATAGTATCATTTATTTGCATATATGTTTTAATATCGTTAAAGCCATATATCTTTTTTTCTTTATTAGTTGCAATGTTTATTTGGCTTACATTTAACCGGTTGCATAAAATAAAAAGTTTTTTTATAAGAGCAATAATGCTTCCATTTTTTATAATTATAATTTGGGGAGGTGGGAGTTATTTAATTTTTCAGATTGGTTCTACAATAGGTGGTGATTATAGTTCTATTGACAAAATTTTAGAAAAGGCACAAATCACCCAAGACGATTTAAAAAGAGAGTATTATCAAGGTAATTCTTTTGATATAGGAAGTTTTGAGCCCACATTAATTGGAGTAATAAAAAAATCTCCGGAGGCAATTGTTGCAGGATTGTATCGTCCCTTTATATGGGAAAGTCGAAATCCTGTTATGTTACTGTCAGGGGTTGAAAATTTTTTATTGTTAATTTTAACTTTTTATGTGGTTTTTAGGTCCGGTCTTTTTTTTAGTTTTAAGTTAATCTCAAAAGATACTGTTATTCTTTTTTGTTTTATTTTTTCTATCACATTTGCTTTCTCTGTTGGCTTGTCAACTTCAAATTTTGGAGCTTTAGTTAGGTATAAAATTCCTGCAATACCCTTTTTTTTAGCTGGTTTGTTTATTATTAATTATAGATTTAATAGGCAAAATAAACAAAAAACAAAAAAAGATAATACTGCAATATTTTATTAATTTTGCGTTGTAAAAAACAGTCAGAAAATGGAAACATCTCAAAATATTATTCCAATTAATAAGTGGTTTAAACAGCTAAACAATAAGCCGGTAATTATAAGCGGACCGTGTAGTGCAGAAACAGAGAACCAGCTTGTTGAAACTGCAAAAGCAATTAAAAATACAGGCGAGGTTCAGGTTTTTAGAGCAGGTATCTGGAAACCCCGAACTCGTCCGGTTAATTTCGAAGGTGTTGGCGAAAAAGGATTAATTTGGCTGAAAAATGCAAAAGAACAAACCGATTTATTAACAACTGTTGAAGTTGCTACACCCGAACATGTTGAAAAATGTTTAAAATATGGAGTCGATATTTTGTGGATTGGTGCACGTACAACATCAAATCCGTTTTCTATTAGTGAGCTTGCACAAGCGTTAAAAGGTGTTGATATTCCGGTAATGATAAAAAACCCCATTAATCCTGATATTAACCTTTGGATTGGTGCAATTGAAAGATTTAACAAAATTGGAATAAACAAACTGGCTGCTATTCATCGTGGTTTTTTCCCTTTTGAACTTACATCTCTTCGAAATATACCAAAATGGGAAGTGCCAATTGAGCTAAAACGCAATTTTCATAATCTTTCAATAATTTGTGACCCAAGTCATATTGCAGGAAAGCAAAAATACATTTATGAAATTTCGCAAAAAGCACTCGACCTCGATATGGATGGTTTAATGATTGAGTCGCATATTAATCCTGCAGAAGCATTAACAGATTCAAATCAACAAATCTTACCCGAAGAGCTTAAATCAATGCTTGATTCTTTAGTTGTAAGAACACCTGTTTCTAATAATTTTAACTTTATTAATTCAATTGAAAAATATCGTGAGCAGATTGATTCTATCGATACGCAATTAATAGAATTGCTTGCTCAAAGAATGGAAATTGTTAAACAAATAGGCGTTTATAAAAAGAACAATGATGTTACAATTTTACAGCTGGCTCGTTGGGAGAAAATAATTAATTCAAGAATAAAATTCGGGTTAAAACATGGCTTGTCTAAAAATTTAATAAAAAAAATTATGCAACTTATCCACAAAGAGTCTATTCAAAAACAAGATGATATAATGAATAATTAATAAATTTTATTTACATTTGCTGTTCGCTTTTTTGTGACGTAATCTTGATTATTCAAAAAAATAAGATTTTAAAAAATAATTAAAACAATATAAATAATAAATAATAAATTAAAAAAGAAGGAATATATTATGGGAATTAAGGTACGTTTAACTTTCATGAATTTCTTACAATTTTTTGTATGGGGTGCATGGTTAATTTCTCTTGGTGGTTATATGATTGTAACCTTAAAATTTACTGGTGGTCAGGTAGGTAGCATTTATGCAACAATGGGGATTGCCTCATTATTTATGCCTGCTTTAATGGGGATTATTGCAGATAAATGGGTTAATGCCGAAAGAGTCTTTGGGATGAGCCATATTATTGGAGCGGTTTTGTTGTTTTTAGCATCACAGGCTACAGATTTTGGTTCAATGTATATTATTATGCTGGGTATCTCACTTTTTTATATGCCAACAATTGCACTTGACAATACTGTTTCATATAGTATTTTAGAACAAAAAGGTTATGATATAATAAAAGATTTTCCACCAATTAGAGTTTGGGGAACTATAGGTTTTATTACTGCAATGTGGGTAATTGATTTTGCAGGCTGGACAGTTAGTCCAATGCAGTTGTACGTTAGTTCAGGTGCGTCATTATTTTTAGGTGTTTATGCCTTTACAATGCCAAAATGTCGTCCGGGAAATACCACAAAAGGAGGTTCTTTTATAACAGCTCTTGGCTTAGATGCTTTAGTATTATTTAAGCAACGTAAGATGACAATATTTTTTATATTTTCATTGCTTCTAGGTGCTGCACTACAAATAACCAACACTTTTGGAGAGCCTTTTCTTCACGATTTTGCAGGAAAATTTCCAGACGCTTTTGCTGTTAAGCACCCCGGTATTTTGATGTCTATATCACAAATGTCAGAAACATTATTTATTTTAACCATTCCTTTCTTTTTGAAAAAATTTGGTATTAAAAAGGTTATGCTTATGAGTATGTTTGCTTGGGTATTCCGTTTCGGATTATTCGG
>QMPG01000757.1 GCA_003648455.1 Bacteroidota bacterium | reverse complement strand
CATGATGTTTCTTTTAAATACCACAAAAGTATATAAAAAAAGTATATCTTCCAAATATTTTCAATTTCTTTTGCATGCGGCACAACGGTGAGTATATGAGGCGTTGGGCGTTTTATTGCACCAACTTTTCAATTTACTACGCCGTTTATTAATGTTCATATCATTCAATTTAACCACTTGTCGCCCAATGCCTTATATACGTTGTTACCCACTGGCATTCTTTCAGTTATATCTTTATTCTCTTTCAAATTTGCTACAATTTTCATTTTTTCCTGTGCGTTGGCAAGACATACTCTTTTGCAATTTTGGGTCAAGGGTTGGCTTGTGCGAATTGCAAATGTGTATGGCTTTTGCGGTGGATTTTAATTCATTCTTCTAAGTTTTTTATCAATTACATAAACGCTTACCATACAGAATTCTCTGAATTTTCCATCATTTAAAGATAAAAGTTTTGCCTTCTCCTGCTCTAAAAATCTTCTTTTCATAGCTCTGTTTCCTATTCTCCTACCTTCATTCATTATTCGTTTTTGAATTTCTTCATATATTATCCTCCTGTTGATTTTAAGAGTATTCATATTAAGATTTAATACGTTTTCTAATTCTTCATTTAACCTTTCATCAGAAGAATATATCTCTCCATTAGATTTATATTTAATCAAATCTTCAATATTCCTTATACGGTCAGAAGGGTTGAATGATAATGTTTGATTTCCTTTTCTTGTATCACAAGTTTGAAGGTGTTTAGGAGAACCTTGTTGTCCCGAACAAGCCAACAACATATTACTATAATTCAATTCTTGGTCAGGATGATTTGCTTGACATAAAAAGTGCTCAATTTTCGTACTCGGATTTATGTTTGTTTCCGGTATTCTTTTCATACAATAACAACAAATATGACCTTGTTCCGTAAGTAATGAGGTTCTTACATCATCTTTGGGTAAGTTTTCAAAATTTGCGTGTTGTGAGGATCTGTGTTCGGTTAATGAAAAAGGCTCATTGCTTTTAATTATCTGTTTCATTCATCTTCTTTTAGATATTCTATTTGTATTGATGCTCTTAATAGTTCGGGGTCATCTTCTCCGATAATTTCTTGCAATTCGTTTAAACTTTTTTCTGCTTCATCAATTTCCTCTTCCTCTATAAGCGTAAAAAGATTACTTATTGATTTTCTTATTGCTTCATTTCTTTCTTCAACATCCATTAGCTCATAAAGAATTGTATTAATTTCTCGACCGTAAAAGCGTGGAGTGTTTTCAACCAATGCTCCTTCTTCAATAATTTTTACAAAATTCATTTCTGATTTTGCGTTACTCAATAATTGTGGGGAATGTGTAGCAATTATAAATGAGTTTTCTGCATCATAAGAACTTTCAATTGTGTTTTCTATTTCTGAAATAAATTGCCTTTGCCATTTTGGGTGTAAATAGGTATCAGGTTCATCAAATAAGAAAAGTGAGTTTTTTTCTGAAAGAAATTCTGTTAAACCTTTTATTATAATAGCCTGCTGTTCCCCCTCACTCAAAATACTGAAACCATTTCCGTATTCATCATTAAGAGAAAAGGAAATATTATCTAATAAACCATCTGAAAGCATTATGTTTAAAATTTCAAATAATTTTCTTTCTTCAATTAAATGGTCTCTTATTTCAAATAGTTTTTGTTGTGAAATTATAGTAATAATTAACGCTTCATCTTGCCAAGCCTCAATAACAATATTACCTATACCTTTCGATTGGTTGGGGTTTATTAAATCTTCTGTGGTTGCAGCTTTTTCATTGAGATAATCTAAAAAGTTTCTTACTTCTCCTTTTGCTCCCCAAAAATTTTGAATAGTATCGTTTGCCCATTCAGGTTTTTTTAAGCGTATTTGTATGCTTTGAACTCCTGAAATTTTTGCTTTTTGAAAAAGAAATTGCGGAATGTCTCCATATTCATAGGAAAGTAAACTTGTTAGGATAATTCCAAAATGTTCAGGTTCAAAATAGAAAAAATCTCTTTTTGCAAAGGTGTTGTTTTCACGGTATTCTTTTGAAATAATTTGATTGTGAGGAGCAACTAACTCTTGCATTATTTTAGATAAGCCGGAGTAATAAATCACAATATTGTCAGGAAGATATGATTGAATAACGCTTTCTGTACCTTGATTTAGTATAACTTGATGTTTCCCTGAAATAATCTTATTTTCAAAGTTGGTATCATCCAATCCACTATCTATACTTACTTTTATTTTTTCTCCTTCATTAGCTTTTAATTTAACTAAAATATAAGCAATATGAAATTTTCCAGAATTAAAGGTTTCTTCTGTTATATTATCAAGACGAACTGAATATTCCAATTCAAAACCAAATTTGGCTTTTTCGTTTAAATAGACACTACTGAATATTTGAGCAATAGCTTCTAAAATGGTAGATTTACCAGAGCCATTTGCTCCGATAAATACTGAAATATATTTTTTAAAATCATACGGGAAATCTATATGAAAATCCTTTAAAATTTTATAATCTTTTAT
>QMPG01000756.1 GCA_003648455.1 Bacteroidota bacterium | reverse complement strand
TTCGTTTGTTATTAAGTGATTTGGCATTTCTTTTTCGTAATACCGTCAATATTTTTGCTGCTATGCGGAATAAAAAATTGGGCAAAGTATTTATGGAAAAAGTTATGACGGTGGTGACTGCTGTTAACGGATGTACTTATTGTACTTGGTTTCATGCAAAACAAGCGGTGTCGAGCGGAATAAGCGAAACAGAGGTTAAAAACATGCTCAACCTACAATTTAAAGCAGACGCATCGGATTTTGAAGTTGTAGCCTTATTATATGCTCAACACTATGCCGAAACTAATCGTAATCCCGATAAAGAAATGACAAAAAAACTGTTTGATTTTTATGGAGAAAAAACAGCAAAGCATATTATTTTAATGATAAGAATGATATTTTTCGGTAATCTGTCAGGAAATACTTTCGATGCTTTTTTGAGTAGATTAAAGGGCAAAAAGGCCAAAAACAGCAATGTTATATTCGAGACATTGTTTTTTGTGGTAAATGCACCGTTTATGCTTCCTCTTATACCAGCCACTAAAAAATATAGAAAATAAAAATAATTTCAATGGAAGATAAAATAAAAACACACGAACAAAAGCTGTTTACAAAAATTGACTATACTGAAAAGACTTTAAGAAATACAGAGTTTTATAAATGTAGATTTGAAGAATGTATTTTCTTAAACAGTGATCTTATTGGTAATAGTTTTGAAGATTGTACTTTTGAAAACTGTGATTTTTCGATGACTAAAGTTCAAGGAGCAGGTTTTCGAGATGTAATTTTTAAAGAGTGTAAAATTCTCGGAGTTGATTTTTCAGAATGCAACAAATTTATGTTCTCTTTTTCATTTTACAATTGTCATCTGGATTATTCTACGTTTTTTGGCAGAAAGTTAATGAAAACAAAATTTGAAAAATGCTCTTTGAAAGAAACTGATTTTTCTGAAGTGAATTTATCCGCTTCAGTATTTTCTGACTGTGATTTAACAGGTGCTGTTTTTTCAAATACCATATTAGAAAAAGTGGATTTTAGAACTGCAAATAACTATTCGATAGACCCTGAATTTAACAGATTAAAAAAAGCAAAATTTTCAGCATTCAATCTTGAAGGATTACTATATAAATACCAATTAGATATTGAGTATAATAATTAAAGTTGATATTAACTAAAAAGATAAAATAATCTACAAATGCATAATAACTTTGATATGATTTTAAAATGAAGCAAGTATTCACGAGAAAGATTGATGATTTTTTTATAGGCATTCATGATGCTTTTCTATTTACTGTGCGTTTTTTTAAGGAAGTTTTTAAAAGACCTTTCCATTTTCGTGAAATAATTAGTCAAAGTTATGAGATAGGATTAAAATCTCTGGGATTAATTACACTTACAGGTTTTATTATCGGTATAGTTTTTACTAAGCAGTCGCGACCCGCATTAGAAGATTTTGGAGCAACATCTTGGCTGCCTTCATTAATTGGTATCGCAGTAATACGTGCATTAGGACCATTGGTTACAGCACTTATTAGTGCCGGCAAAATAGGTTCCGGAATCGGAGCAGAATTAGGATCAATGAGAGTAACTGAACAAATAGATGCAATGGAAGTATCAGCAATTAATCCATTTAAATATTTAGTAGTTACACGTGTGATGGCAACTACTATTGCTATTCCAATTTTGTCGTTCTATTGCAGTTTTGTTGGGTTATTGGGGTCTTATTTTAACGTTCATGCCCATGAATCTATTAGTTTAATCAGTTATTATCAAAATGCATTTTCATCTATAAGCTTTCTTGATATATTTGGTTCAGCCGTTAAAGCTGTTGTTTACGGGTTTACAATCGGAATAGTTGGAACATATAAAGGTTTTAATGCCACGCAGGGCACTCGTGGCGTAGGTAAAGCAGCAAATCAGGCAGTAGTGCTTGCTATATTTCTGATATTTATAGAAGAGCTTGCTATTGTTCAGGTAATCAATTTTATTCGTTATTTTTAAAGGAATGGTAAAATATTCTCAACATATAATAAATAAAAATGAACCGGTTATTTCAATTAGTAACCTATATAAGTCATTTGATAATTTGGAAGTATTAAAAGGCATTAGTTTTAATCTTAATAAAGGCGAAAATATGGCAGTGCTCGGTAAATCTGGTTCAGGAAAATCAGTTTTGATAAAAATAATCTCAGGATTACTCAGACCGGATAAAGGGAAAGTTATTGTATTGGGGCAAGAGGTTGCCAATTTAAATCATAAAAAATTAGATAATTTACGATTGCGAATTGGTTTTTCATTTCAAAACAGTGCCTTATACGATAGTATGAATATTTACGAGAATCTTGCATTTCCCCTAATTATGAATGTGAAAGATTTAAGTAAAAATAAAATTGATAATGCTGTGGAAGAAGTTTTAGACGCAGTTGGTTTATTAGATAAAATAAATCAAATGCCTTCTGATATTTCAGGTGGACAACGAAAAAGAATTGGCATAGCACGTACATTAATCCTAAATCCGGAAATAATGTTATACGATGAGCC
>QMPG01000755.1 GCA_003648455.1 Bacteroidota bacterium | reverse complement strand
CTAAACCTGGTTGCTACGTGTGATTTTATGCGATAACCTACTGAAATAATAGCATCTAAATTGTAAAACTTTTGCTTTCGTTTTACTTCTCTGTTACCTTCTTTTTGAACTTGTAAGAATTCCTTACAAGTTGCTTTTTCTTCTAATTCGCCCTCCTCAAAAATGTTTTTAAGATGTATTGTAATATTTTGTGAACTTGTTTGAAAAAGCTCTGCCATAAGCTTTTGTGTAAGCCAAACAGTTTCGTCTTGAAAGCGAACATCTAATTTTGTTTCTCCGCTTTCAGTCTGGTATATTATTATTTGTGAGTTATTTTCTTGCATTTTTTACTTTTTATTGATGAAAAATTCTTGGTCTAAGCCTTTTTTTTCTTTTTCAATTATTTGAATAAGGTTTAGTAGTTTTTTTTCATTGATATCCGAAATATCAAAATTAATTTTTTGTTTATCAAATCGTTGTCTATTCCCATATTTAACAATATCTTTTTCAATGTTATCAGGAATAAAGAATTCTGCTCTTTCTTTTAAATGTTTTTTGTATTCGTTTAAATAAATACCAATTCCTGCAAAATCAAAATCGCCAAAATGTAGATATTTGTTGGGGATGCTTTTTATCCACTTTATAAAATCTTTGTTCTGATTTTGTGGATAGCGTGATATAAATAGCGGTTTAATTCCTTTGAATAAATATTTTTGTTTTTGAATTTGTCTGAAATTCTCAGAGTTTTCTACACCAATAATTGTAATATTGGGGTCGATTATAAAGTTTTCAAAATCGTAAATAAATACAAAACTACCATCTATTGGGTGTATTTCAAATATTTGATTGTTTAATATTGCATTTATTGATGTATAAGAATTAACTAAAAAACCTTTAAATACTCGTTGCTTCGATATTTTTGAGTTTGTTGCCACTTTCACAAAATCGGCTCGGTTTGTATCTGCGTTTTCTAAATTTAATATATATTCATCTAAATTATTTATTTGTAATTGATTGTATAGATATACTCTTAATTGTTCTTTGCTAATTAATTTAAGCTTTTTTTTGTGTTTACCTGATTTTAGAATAATATTTTCTTCAACTAACTCGTCAATTAACTTGCTTTTTGCAGAGCTTACAGGTAATATTTCTCCATTTTCAAGTTCTAGTAATATCTTTGCTATTTTAAGAGTTAATTTATTCATCTGCAATACTTTTATTTGCTTTAATCAATCGTTTTATTTTGGTTGCATAACTGTTTGTTCCTGCTTTTACTTTCGATAAAATATAAGTATAACGATAATTTGTAGCATTGTAACTTGTTGGTGAACTGTTTATTAAAAGTATATTGCGGTCATTAGCAAATCGTAAAATTCCTTTTACATTATTGGGGTGAAGCTTACCTATTTCGTCCATCATACAATGCAGTTTAAAATCTTTAAATTTCTTCGATGCACTTTCTTTAAATACATTTAAAAGTAAAATGTTAATCATTGCTTTTACCAATACGTCAGTTCCTTCGCTACCTACATTCGACAAGTTTTCTACCCAACCGGAGTTATTATTGTTTTCAACTATTTTAAATTGCAAATCAAACGAAGAAGACAAGCTTAAAGTTGTGCTTTTATATCGTTCTAATTCTGTAACCAATTGTTTTAACAATTCAACAGCTCTTTCATTCTTTTTGTCTGTGTTTTCGGTTGTGAAGAGGTCTTTTTCGCCCAATTCCAAACCATATTTATCGTTAAAATCTTTTATTTGTATTAATATTTGAACCACACGGTTAGAGCTTGGCTGAGTTCGCATTTCCATACCTTTTATGGCGGTAACAAAATTTCGTTGAGCAAAATCTTGATTAATCTTTTTTATTACTTTTTCAATTTCGGCTTCTTTCGATTGAAGGTTGGTGGTTTCCCGACCAATAAGTTGAATAATATCTACAAAACGTTCGTTAATTCTTTTCTCAAATTCACTTATCTTATCTTCTTCGATAAACTCTTTTAAATCTATGGCAAAGTTAAAATATTCACTATTTGAGTTAAATATTACCTTGAAATTAAAGATGTTATTTTCATTGAAATTGCCTACAAATTTATTTATTGATTGTTTTAGTTCATCTATTCGTTCACGAATGCTATAATGCTTATCTTTTATATCTGAAATAAGCTGTATTGCTGTATGTTCTGTAATTTCAGAAAATTTAGTATCAACAAAATTATTTTGGACATCTTCAAAAACTTCTGTTTTTTCAAATTCTTTAAATTCGGTTAAATCTTTTTCAAATTCGTCAATTTTATTTTGAAGCTCTTCAACAATCTTTCTTTGTGTTTCTTTCCTTTTACTTAGTTTTTCTTTTTCTGCAAGGTGCTCATTTTCTAATACAGATATACGTTTTTCGAGCTTTTGTTTTTCGGTATTAAATTCAGGTATTTTATCGAATAACTCTCGTTTATCTTTTTCGTAATCGAATACAATACGTTGATTTTCTTCTATAAATTGCAGTTTTTGTTTTATTTCATTTAGTTGCTTTTCAATTTCTTT
>QMPG01000118.1 GCA_003648455.1 Bacteroidota bacterium | reverse complement strand
TAGCGATGGATAGTGGAAAGTAAAGCGGGAACCGAACCGCCAGCTGGCGGTGAGCTCACGCAAGTAAACCCCGCATTAGAAGTACCCAAATTTGGGGTTTTAATAACACCAAATTTGTTGGTAATTCTTAAGCGTAGAAAAATTATGATTTTCTCGGGTTAAATAATGTTATTAGTTATTTTTATATTATTGTTATTATTGTTATTATTGTTGTTATTTTTGGTAAAAAAATATTATTTTTACTAAAATATTATTTTAGCATTAAATAAAACATAAATCATATGAAAATATTTACAACAAAAAGAAGGTTAATATCTTTTTTAACATTTGTAACAATCTCAATGTTTATTTATTCTTGCACATCTGACGAAAAGGATAAAAAAGTTAATGAAAAAATTCAAGAATCCATTAATGAAGATGAAAAATTAACTAATGATTTTAACAAAGCTAAACAAATATTTTATGCTCTTCCCTCTCCCATTGAAACTACAATGTTAATAAAACGGGCTGAAACAACATTCGATGGGACAATATTAAATCCAATAGAAAACTCAGTAAAATATAATACTAGCAAAAGCAAAGCCTTAAATTTAGGCATATATGGAGCCGACTTAAGTTACGCAAGCTTATTTGACCAAACACAAACCTCCATTAAATATTTATCAACATCAAAAACTCTTGCTGAGGAATTAGGATTAATGAATATTGTTGACAAAAATTTTGCTGACCGCTTAGAAAGTAATGTAAATAACAGAGATTCATGTATGGAAATTATTTCAGAAATATTCACAAATTCTAATTCATCTTTAAAAGAAAATGGAAGACCTGAAATAGCTACAATGATTATTGTTGGCGGCTGGATTGAAGGACTTTATATAGCAACCCAATTAACAAAAAAATCACAAAATAATAATGAATTAATTGACAGGATTGTTGATCAAAAAATCTCTCTAAATACTCTTATAAATCTACTTGAAGAATATAAAGACAGCAAATCAATTAATTCAATACTTGCTGACATGTACAGCATTAAATCGGTTTATGACGAAATTCAAATTGTTAGTTCGAAAATTGAACCTATTACTGATAATGAAACAAAAATCACAACATTAAAAGCCAAAACTGACATTTTTATGAGTGATAAAATTTTTAATAAATTGTGTACAAAAGTAGATAGTATCAGGAGTAATATTATTCAATAAAAACAATCATTTTTTCACTTATTTGTGTATATAAATTTTTAATGAAGTTATTACAAAAAAAAATAGTCCTGTGTTTTTTAGTGCTTATTTCATTTTCATTGTTTTCAAATGCACAATGTGATGTATTTGCAAAACAAAAAAAATGGAAAGAAAAATTAAGCCCATATACTCATAATGGTGTTTATGTAACGCAAAAAATTAATCAAGGAGAAACAATTGAATTATATAAAACGTTTTTTTCTAATCAAGATTACAGAATCCTAATATGTTCAGACAATAATTTGCCAAAAATTGAGTTTCAAATTTTAGATATTAACAGAAATATCATTTTTGACAACAAGAAAAATAATTTTAGCAATATTTGGGATTTTTATTTTAACACAAATTTACAAACCATTGTCTCAATTCACGTTCCTAAAGACAAAAATAATAATAAATCAGGATGTATTGCTGTCTTAATTGGTTTTTTAGATAATTAATTATTATGCTTTTAAAAAAGGTTTTAATTTTTATTTTAGCTTTTCTTTTATATTCAGGCTTAATTGCCCAAGAAGCTGATTATATCTCAATTATGAATATTAATCAAGACACTTCTTTTCTTAACCGAAAAATTCAATCGCAAGCTATTTTAAAAAATAGTAACCTAAAATATTCGCTTTCAATAGGTAGTAGTGTATCCCTTATAAATAAAAACACATTATTTAACTATTACATTGCTCCCAATTTTAATTACTCAATAAATGAAAAAATTAAAGTGAATTTTGGTACTTCTTATATGAACGGTTCATTAAATTACTATCCAATATATAGAAATGAAATTCAAAAGGCACTACCAACAAATATTACAAGATACACTGTTTACGCACAAGCTCAGTATCAACTTAACAATAAAATAAATTTTACAAGCAGAGTAGTATACAGCTCAAATAATTTTCATAATAATAAATTAAATTCAAATGCATTAAATTTTGAGGAAAAAGAAATGACATTAGGGTTTAATTATTCAATAAAGAAAAATATACATTTTGGTGCTCAAATTAGTGTTTCAAACAGATTTAATAATATAAATAATCCAAATTATTTCCCACAATTTAATCAAAATTCTTTCTCTTCAAATTTCTACAATGACTACAATTATATTTTTAACAAGTAAGCATGCATTAATATTTTTTTTGATTTTTTATTTTTTTTTCTATTTTTACAGTCGCAAAAATTTTTTTAAAAAATAATTATTTAATATTCAAACAAATGAAAAACCTAACGATTATTGCACTTCTATTATTCAGTTTTATCAGCTTGACAGCTCAAGAAAAAAAAGATGCAAATTCTTTTATTAAAGAAGGAAACGAAGCTTACAAAAACAAAAAATATGAAGAGGCTTTCATTTCATTTAAACAGGCTATTGCTTTATTTGAAGCTGAAAATAAAGTTGACACTCCCCTAGTATATAATACTGGATACTGTGCATACAAATCAAAAAAATATGACGAAGCTTTGCCATATTTTAATAAATCAATTGAATTAAATTATAAGAAATCAAAACCTTTTATTTACAAAGCTCAAATTTTAAGCAAGAATAAGAAATACAAAGAAATGGAAACAACTCTTAAAGAAGGCTTAGAATTATACAGTAGTGATAAAAATTTGAATAAACTAATGGCTTCATGTTTTTTCAAACAAGGTTTGGTATTCTATAAAGAAGGAAATAAAATAAAAAAAGCTGCAAACGAAAGCGGTATGAATAAAACAGATCCTGAAAAATTCAAGGCTGAATATGCAAAAGCAAATGCGAAATTTAATGAAGCTCTGCCTCTTATTGAAAAAGCATACGAATATCACAATAAAAACAAATCAGTTCTTAAAGCTTTAATCAATATTTATTCAAATATTGGCAAGAAAGATAAAGCTGAAAAGATAAAAAAAGAACTTGAAGCTTTATAAACGTTACTAAAATTTCATAAAAAAAGAGTAAGCTTAAACTTACTCTTTTTTTATGCTCTGTTATTTAGACATTTCATAGCGAAAAAAAAATTGATTTTGATTGATTTTTTTCTTAAATTTAACTAGATATTAACTAAAAACTAAAGCCATGTCAAAAAAAATTTTAGTTCTTTTAATTTCTCTATCAATTATTAGTTGTAAAAAAACAATAAAAGATGAAGATGTTTCTACAGATATAAATAAAAAGCTATCTGAATATGTTGAAGTAAAACTTACATCGGATATAAGTTCTTTAAGTAAAAAAGAAAAAGAAATGCTAGGATTGTTTATTGATGCTGCAAAATATGCTGACAATATTTTCTGGAAGCAGTCTTTTGGAAATAAAGAAAAACTTATTGACGAGATAAAAGACAAAGATTTAAAAAAATTCGCACTAATTAATTATGGTACTTGGGACAGATTGGATGGAAACAAACCTTTTATCGAAAAATATGGGATAAAACCTGTAGGCGCACGTTTTTATCCTTCAAACATGACTTTTTGGGAATTTGACGCATTAAATTCTGATGATAAGTATAGCATGTACACAATTATAAGGCGGAAAAAAGACGGGAATCTGGTAACAATTCCTTACCACAAAGCCTATAAAAATAATGTTAATAAAATTTCTGAAATTCTAAATAAAGCTGCCTCCAAGTCAGAAAATAAAAATTTAAAAAACTACCTACAACTTCGTGCAAAAGCAATAAAAACAGACGATTATCTTGCAAGCGACATTGCTTGGATTGAGATGCTCGACAATAATATTGACATAATTATTGGTCCTATCGAAACATATGAAGACCTTCTGCTGGGTGCAAAAGCATCTTATGAAGCTTTTGTTCTAATTAAAGATAATAATTGGACTGCGAAACTTAAAAAATTTACAAATATTTTGCCTGATTTACAGAAAATGCTTCCTGTAGATGCAAAATATAAAAAAGAAATCCCTGAAATTAATTCAGATATTTGTGTTTATGATTTAGTATATGCTGCCGGCAATTGCAATACAGGCAGTAAAAAAATATCTATTGTTTATCCTTTTGTTGGACAAGAAGGTTACAATAAAGGAAGTCGCAAATTAGAATTTAAGAATGTAATGAAAGCCAAATTTGAAAAAATCTTAAAACCAATAAGCAATGTAGTTATTGATGCTGATCAACTTAGTCATGTAAAATTTGATTCTTTCTTTGAAATATCAATGTTTTATGAGGTTGGAAACTGTCTGGGAATGACAAATACAATTAATAACAGAGGGTCAGTAAAACAAGCTCTTAGAGAAAAATATAATATTGCAAATGAACTAAAATCAAATATTCTTAGTCTTTTCTTTATTACAAAACTCCAAGAAATGGGTGGTATATTAAATGATAAAAATTTAATGGATAATTATATTACATTTATGTCAGACATAATTCGTTCTGTTCGATTTGGAGCTTCAAACTCTCAAGCTATAGCAAACCTTATTATCTACAATTATTTTAATGAATACCATGCATTTTCATTAAACAAATTCGGTAAATACATTATTGATTTTGATAATATGAAAAAAGCTACTACAGATCTATCTCAAAAAATACTTATTATACAAGGCAATGGAGACTATGATGAAGCCAGCAAACTTATTGAAAAATACGGAAAAATAAATCCTGAATTACAAAAAACTCATGATAAAATTGCTAATGCAGGAATTCCTGTTGACGTTACTTTCTCTCAAGGTAAAAACGTAATTGGATTGTATTATTAACCCATATTAAAAAAAATAACTTTAAAAATAGAGACACCAAAATGTGTGTCTCTATTTTATTTTATAGTTATGTCAAACTAATTCTTTGGGAACTTAAATATAGAGACAATTAATTTCTTTTAAATAAAATAAATTATAATTTTGATTTTAGGAATTTAATTAAAAACTATTAAAAAATAAATTATGGAATACAATCAAAATCTATATGGACATTATAAAAAATCAAAAACTCAATTAATTTTCGGAATTTTTCTTTTACTATTCTCAATATCAATTATGTTTGCTCTCGTTTTTGAAATATATCACATTTCTTCCTACTTTTGGCTTTTTATGTTTCTAAATTTTTTATTTGGGTTAATGTTCATAGCACAAGGAAAAGGGTACATAATAAATGATTTTTTGGGCCGCAAATCATTTGTGCACATTAATGAAGAACAAATTCGAATAAAAACAATAAACAAAGAGAAACAAATATTATGGAAAGATATTAAAAAAATAAATTTGACATTTCGTGGTGGATACATAAAAATAACTACTGAGGATAAACCACAGAATCTTATTTTCGTCTCAAATATTGATTCTGAATATGTGTTGCAAATAAAATTGATAATAAAAAAAATTGCCGAAAGTAAAAATATTGAATTAATTGAAAGTGAATAAAAGAAATAAAAAAATATATAAAAATAGAGATTCTAATAGAATCTCTATTTTTTTTATTAAATTTAGAGTGTTTAATATATTGATAAACTAAAAATCAAAATTCCAAGTAATTTTCGGAATTTATCTTTTGCTAATCTCCATCGTAGGTATTTTTATTATGGTTTATCTTTGTGTTGGACATCATTAGAGTAAGTGAAAAAGTAAACAAATAAAATTTAGGTAAAAAAACAAATTGCTTGTATTTTTGTTTTTTTTAAGAAGGAATTAAATATGACAGAATTATTAACAATAAAAAAAGCAAGTGAATGGGCAAGTAAACATTTAAAAAAGAATGTAACTACTTCTAATATTTCATATCTAATTCAATACGGAAAAGTAAAAAAATATGGTAACAACGGTACAACTGCTGTAAATAAATATGATTTAATTTCTTACTATAAAAGTTATAACGGACAACGAGAAACCGATTGGAGAAAAAAATTAGGAAACGACTTAAATTGGGCATTATCGTTTGATAATTTAAAAGAGAAAGACACTACAAAACATGTTCATAGATTACACCCATATAAAGGGAAATTTATACCACAATTAGTTGAGTATTTTCTTGATAATCATACCGATAATTTCAAAAAAGAAACCTATTTTAAAAAAGATGATATTATTTTAGACCCGTTTTCTGGCAGTGGCACAACAATGGTTCAAGCAAACGAATTGGGAATGCACGCAATTGGGGTTGATATATCTGCCTTTAATTCCTTAATTGCAAATGTTAAAATCGGTAAAGTCGATTTTGATGATTTAAATAAAGAGTTACAACGAATTACTCTAGCATTAAAAGATTTTATAAAAAAAAATAATAACACTCAATTTGAAAACGAATTACTTGAAAAATTGAATATTTTTAATAAAAAATATTTCCCTTCACCGGATTTTAAAATAAAAGTTAGAAATAAAGAAATAAATAATAAAGAATATACACCACAAAAAGAGAATGAATTTTTAAAAATTTTCAACAATCTTAAAAAAAAATATAACTTAACTATAAAACAACAAACAGCCAATAACTTTCTTGAGAAATGGTATCTAAAACCGGTAAAAGATGAAATAGATTTTACTTTTGAACAATTAAAAAGAGTAAAAAATCCTGCTACAAAAAAAATCATAACAATTATTTTAAGCAGAACAATTAGGTCGTGTAGGGCAACAACACACGCTGATTTGGCAACTTTAAAAGAACCTGTTACAACAACATATTATTGCAGTAAACACGGAAAAATTTGTAAACCTTTATTTTCAATGCTTTCTTGGTGGCAAAGATACAGCAAAGATACAGTTGAAAGACTAAAAAAATTTGACACATTACGAACAGATACCTACCAATTATGCATACAAGGAGATGCCAGAAATATTGATATTGTTTCAGAAATGGGGAAAAAAAAACCTGATTTTGCAAAGTTGATTAAAAAACAAAAAATTAAGGGAATATTTTCAAGTCCGCCTTATGTTGGGTTGATAAATTATCACGAACAACACGCTTATGCCTATGATTTGTTTGGATTTAAAAGAAATGATGAATTGGAAATTGGTCCGTTATATAAAGGACAAGGTCGTGAAGCAATAAATTCCTATATTAAAGGAATTGCACAAGTTTTGAATAACTCAAAGCAATATTTACAAAACAATTATGATATTTTTCTTGTGGCAAATGATAAATACAATATGTATCCAACAATTGCTGAAAACGCAGGGATGAAAATTGTAAATCAATATAAACGACCTGTTTTAAACAGAACGGAAAAAAATAAATCAGCTTACGCTGAAATAATATTTCATTTAAAGGAAAAATAATGGCTTTATCTAAGCAACAAATACAATCAGTTGAAGAAACTATAAAATCAAGTATTAGAAAAAGATTTGCAACTTACAATCCTGAACCGGCGGTTATGCCATTTCATACACGATTGTTAGGAAAAGACAGACTTGCACTCTATTCTTTTATTCATTCTTTAAATACAAATTTTGGAACAACCATATTTGAGCCAGTTGCAGTTTTATTGGCTTCAACCCGATTTAAAATTGCAAAACTTCAAATGAAATCAGGAACAAAGATAAGTGAACAGGCACAGTATGAAATCCAAAAAATAATGGATGAGTTGACTACGGCAAACAAAAAACCGGATAAAAAAAAAGAAATTGAAATTATCAGAAAAGTATGTCAAAAAGGTGAAATGCGAACAATAAAACCTACAAGAGTAGATGTTTATCTTGAACGCAATGATGGTGAAATATATTTGATTGATATAAAAACAGCCAAACCGAACAAAGGCGGATTTAAGGAATTTAAACGAACTCTGTTAGAATGGACAGCAACGGTTTTGGCTGAAAATCCTAAAGCAAAAATAAATACACTCATAGCTATCCCTTACAATCCTTATGAACCAAAACCATATAGTCGGTGGACAATGGCTGGAATGCTTGATTTGGATAAAGAATTAAAAGTTGCAGAAGAATTTTGGGACTTTTTAGGTGGAGAAGATGCTTATAATGATTTACTTGGTTGTTTTGAAAGAGTTGGTATTGACATGAGAGAAGAAATTGATAAATACTTTGAAAAATTCAAATAACTATGCCTATCAAAACCTATATTTACTGTGGGGTTAGTGCTGAATATGAGGTATTTAGCATTCAACGAAATTAGTAATAAATTGAAAATTGTAGTAATTAAAACCCGTACTACTCTTAGCCAAATCATTATATGGTAACCTGACCCGTCATGAAAAATGTCTACACTAAAAAAGTAGATTATGTATAAAAATGATGGAGTAACAAGATGTTACAGTGAATGATTCAAACTTAAAATTTTATCGAAACTTAGTACCGGTGGATACATAAAAATAACTACTGAGGATAAACCACAGAATCTTATATTACTCTCAAATATTGATGATGAATATGTAAAACAAATTAAAATGACAATAAAAAAAATTGCCGAAAGTAAAAATATTGAATTAATTTGAGACAATTTTAAATAAAAACACCCTCAAAAAAAAATTAAGCTAACATATTAATCCGCTTTATTCATGCAAAAACGAAGTGAATTGCATGAATTAGCGATGGATAGTGGAAAGTAAAGCGGTAAACCCCGCATTAGAAGTACCCAAATTTGGGGTTTAAAAAACACCAAATTTGTTG
>QMPG01000754.1 GCA_003648455.1 Bacteroidota bacterium | reverse complement strand
TTGATGAAGCTCATAAATTCAGAAACGATACAGCAGAAGCTTATTCCAATTTGCAGAAATTATGTAAAACACCAACAAAACATATTCTAAAAGATGACACAAAGGCTCGGAAAAAAATAATTCTGGTCTCTGCAACTCCACTAAATAACCGACCCAGTGACATTAGAAATTTAGTATATCTATTTCAGGATGGGCGAGATTCAACTCTTGATATGTCTAACTTAAATCATTTTTTCACAAAGAAAATTGAAAGTTATAAGAAAATAAATAAAGAGCCAAACATTAAAATTGTTCAGCAAAAAGTTGCTGAGGTTTATGAAGATATCCGTAATAAAGTTATTTCTCCTTTAACAGTTCGTAGAACCAGAACAGACTTGAAAAAGAATGAAGAATATTGGAAGGATATTGTAAAACAGGGAATTAAATTTCCAACAATAAGAAAACCTTATAAACTTTTGTATCAGTTAGATTTTGTATTGGAATCTTTGTATGACAGTACAATGAAATATCTCACTGATCCGGTGGAAGGACTTACATATAATCGCTATCGGGCAATATCACATCTTGTTCCCGAAAAGAAAGTAAAATATCAATTTGCAGATCTCATTTCTACACAACTTGCTAAAATTATGAAAACAATGTTAGTGAAACGAATAGATAGTAGTTTTTATGCCTTCAAAAAATCTTTACATCGTTTTTATAAAGCCAACACTGCAATGATAAAAATGTTTGAAAGCGGTAAAATTTATATTGCACCTAATCTTCCTGTAACAGAATACATTATGGAAGATAAAGAAGATGAACTTTTAACATTGATTCTTGAAACTCAAATTACAGACCCGACAATTGAAATATGCACTAAAGAAGATTTTATCGATGGCTTTACTGAAGGACTTTATCAGGATGAGGAAGTATTAAAGAAATTAGTGGAAGGTTGGGATAAAATCGATTATGATCCTAAATTAGAGAAATTTCTTGATGAGCTTAATAGTAGATTAATGCAACCTGCAATTAACAATCAGAAGAAATTAGTTGTATTTTCCGAATCAGCAGAAACGATCAATTATTTAGAAAAACAATTGAAAAATATTAACTATAATAAAGTACTTGCAGTAACTTCTAAAAACAGAAGAGAATTAGAACAGATAATAAGAGAAAATTTTGATGCCAACATTCCTATTGAAGAACAAAAAGATGATTACGATATTGTTATTTCAACTGAAGTTTTGGCAGAAGGAATTAATCTACATCGAGCAAATATAATTGTAAACTATGACACTCCTTGGAATTCCACTAAATTGATGCAAAGAATAGGTAGAATAAATCGTATTGGTTGCACTGCAGACTTCATACATATTTTCAATTTTTATCCAACTGCTCAAGTTAACAGCGATATTGAATTAGAAAAAAAAGCAATTATGAAATTACAAGCCTTCCATTCTGCTTTGGGAGAAGACAGTCAGATATATTCACCTGATGAAATTGTTGATACCTTTGGTCTTTTTGATGAATCAGTAGAAGAAGAACGAGATGAGAGATTAGCATATTTAATGTACCTGCGAAAATTCAAAGAACAAAATCCTGAAAAATACAGAATTATCAAAAAGCTGCCGTTACGCTCACGAGTCGGCAGAAAAGATAAAGAAAAAAATAAAAGTTCGATTTGTTTTATCAGAAATAATAGAAGAGATGTATTCTATCATATTTTAAAAAACAATGATATTGAAGAATTGAGTTTTGTAGAAACTGCAGATATTTTTAAGACCAATGCCAATGAAAAATCTACAAAACTACACGATAAACATCACGAGCAAATTACAACTGCAATTATCGATTTTAATAAAAAGTTAAAAACAGAAGCAATAAGTAAACAAGCTGTTGATATTACAAAAGGACCAAGAGAAAAAGCTGCGTTAGCATATCTGGATTCAGTTTTGAAATTTCAATTTATCAATACTGTGGAAACTTTGAAAATAAAATCTGCAAAGCAGGCTATAAAACTTGGAAGATTCCAAAAACTGCAAAGAGAAATAAATAAGTTTACCAGATCAATTAAGAAAACTCCAATCACATTGGTAGCCATTCTTGATGCTATAATAAAAATTATCGATCAATATCCTTTAGATTGGGAAAATTATGAAGAAATAACACCAACTATTTCTATTAAAATCTATGAACAGATCAAACCGGAAATTATTATCAGTGAATCTTTTACAAAAGAGACTTCAACGGAATAATTAAATCTTGGAGAAATATATGAATTCTGAAAACACAAAAATTGCAATTTTTAAAGGTAAGAAAATTAGGAAAACTATTCATAATAATGAATGGTGGTTTGTGATAGAAGATGTTGTTTCTGTTTTGACTGAATCAATACAACCCAAAGGTTACATAAAGGATATGAGACGACGTGATGTTGAGCTTGCAAAAGGGTGGGGGCAAATTGCCACCCCCCTTAAAATTGAAACTCAAGGTGGCTTTCAAAATATAAATTGTGCAAATACAGAAGGCATTTTTCGCATAA
>QMPG01000753.1 GCA_003648455.1 Bacteroidota bacterium | reverse complement strand
CTGAGTTTACCGAAGTATCAAGACAAAATGAAAGTAAGGTTTTTTAAAATATTGTATTACAGAGTGTTCTGTTAATAATTTAAAGTAGAATTAAATCAATGATATTTTTTGTCATGTACTAAGAATTTCTTCATAAAAATATTCTGTATACAGCAAAAAGGCTTAAATTCGCTAAAAATTAATTATTTGCACTAAAACATGGGGTTTGATGATTGGTTTTTAGACGAACTGCCGTTGTGTGGCATTAAAAAACAACCCGAAACTTACTAATAATAATTAAAATATTCATATATTTGTCATATCAAATATTGATAGGTTATGAAAAAAAGTCTTAGAGACAAATCAATCGAAGCACAAATGGCAATAGCATTACAGTTGATGAAAAGAAAAAATCATCAGGCAATTGCAAAAACGGGAAATAAAATCACAATGGAACAATTAGTAGTTTTAGAAATACTAAAAACCAATGGAGATATGAATATGACTGAATTATCAAAAACAGTTTGGAAACAAAACGCAAACATTACAAGAATTGTTGATAAATTAGAAAAACAAGAACTAGTAGAAAGAAAACCTGTTCAAGGCGATAGAAGAGCAAATTTGGTTAGTATAACAAGTAAAGGTGAAAGCCTTATTAAAGAAGTTATTCCTGTGGTAATGGAAGTGTACAAAGACGCTACATCTATTATTACAAAAGAAGAAGAAGCGATTACTTTAAATGTTTTACAAAAAATAATTTCGCATTTAGCATAATTACAATTTTTTATCAATATATTTGTCACGTTAAATATAAACACATAAAATATATACAAATGAAAAAAATAATATTACTCGCAAGTATTGCATTAATCTTCTCTTGCAACAATCAGAAAAAAGAAAAAAAGGAAATCACAGAAACGAAAACAGAAACGAAAGTTGAAAACTCTGTTTATGGAACTCAAAACTACGCAGTTGTATGGAAATGGACAACGACCGACAAGCAATTAATTACAGATAATGCACCAACCATTTCGCAAGAATTAAATAATCTTTGGAAAAATGGAGTTGTGGAGAATGCTTATTATGATGCAAATTCAAAGGTTGACAAGTTTGAACATTTTCCAAATATCACATTTTTTTTAAGAGCAAAGTCACTTGAAAAAGCAAAAAGCATCTTAAACAATTTGACAATTGTCAAAAAAGGAATTGCAGAACATACCATTTATCCTGTAGGTACATTATGGTTGGGTCGAAATGCTGACAAGGTTAATAATTATGGAAATGCACAAACTTATGTTGCAGTATGGAATACTGTAACCGAATATGATAATTCTAAAGCAAAAGAACTTATCGAAAAAACCGCACAAGAACAAAATGATGCAATGTTAAAACTATGGAAAGAAGGAACTGTTGAAAATGCTTATTTCGATATTGAAGGAACGGTAAAACATAACCAAAAAACAGATTTCGTATTCTTTATCAATGCCAAAACGGAGAAAGAAGCAAGAGTAATTTGTGACAATCTTCCTTTTTCAAAAAAGCATTTGGCATCATATCAATTATTACCAGTTGGTACACATTGGTTAGGTAAACACAAAAACTAAAAAACAATTGATATGCGAACAATCAAACAAGAACATTACTTTCCTGTAATTATAGGTGTTCATTTTATTCTTTGGGCAATTGACCTATATTTTTATCAAGGCTCAACTACTGAAGTTCACTCTGACACTTTGTTTTTTGGAGAATTGAAAGGTAATTTATGGAGTAATACACATCGAATTATGGGAGAAGTTTTTTCTTCTTGGGTTGTTACCGTTTTTGCAGCCAATTTCTTAATGGCTACTCGTGCCAAATGGGTAGAAAAAATCTTTGGTGGTTTAGACAAAATGTATATGATACACCGAAGGTCAGGAGTTATTGCAGTTGTTTTATTAATTCTGCATTTTCTTTTTGTTCCAAGAGATTTGACCGAATTTACAATTGGTAAACCATTAGGATTTTATGCACTTGTATTAATATTAATTGGAGTTGTGCTTTCAGCAGCACCCGTTTTTAAACGAAAAATTAAATACCATAAATGGATAAACTTCCATAAATTAATGGGAGCATTTTATGTTATGGGTATTGTACATTCTCTAAAAGTACCAACATTGACAAGTCAATTACCAATGGTACGAGTTTATGTATATGGAATGGCTTTAATTGGCATACTTGCTTGGGTTTATAAAGCATTTCTATATAATTTATTCAATAAAAAATTGAGCTATACTATCTCCTCTATCAGGCATTTCGATAATGATATAGTGGAAATTAGTCTTGATGCAAATGGAAACCAATTGGTTTATGAAGCTGGGCAATTTACATTTGTTTCTTTTGATGGGATTAATAAAAAAGAGCCGCATCCTTTCACTATTAGTAGCCATCCTTATGATGATCAGTTGCGGTTTACAGTAAAGGCATTAGGTGATTATACTGCTGATATTCAAACTTCTTTAAAAGAAGGTGCTCAGGCAAAAGTACAAGGTGCTTTCGGACATTTTACTT
>QMPG01000752.1 GCA_003648455.1 Bacteroidota bacterium | reverse complement strand
GCTTTTCCCCAATCGCCTATAGCAAATTTCCAATCTTTTGCATCGCGACTGTTAGCGGTAATTACACCTGTATGAAAATACAAATCCTCTTGCAATCCAAAAAGGGCTTTATTTCCTTTTCCGGCATCATAAACAAAAACGAGTTTATCAGAAGTCAGAGGGTTATTGGTATTTAGCGTAATCTGCGAGAAAACAGTATTGGATAGAAAAACCAAACTCAGGATAAAAAAATAGCGTGCAATAGCAGAATGTTTTACTGTTGAAAAGGACATATTAAATTTTTTTTTTGGCATCCACAAAAATAGAGAAAATTCAAAGACCCTTTGAAGCACAAGTGTGAGATTTAATTCTAAATTAACACGGCATAAGAAAAATGACTTTAACGTTTAGAATCGAATATCATTTTTGAATATCTCAACTAAAGCACCAAAGATTTTACAACTAATTCCAAAGGAAAGAACCAAATAAACAACCAAACTCCTAAAATTTAAGCATTTTCACGCACTTATAAATCACTAATAATCAATACCATAATAAATAGTTGAAAAATAATTGACTTTTTAGGGTAACGTTTTCCCTAAAACAACCATAAATACGATAGATAACATCTTGATAAAGAATAAAATTTACTGTTTTTTAGCTTGAAAATACTTGCGAAAAATAAATATTGAACCAAATTAATGCCTATGAAATAGACAAAACTGAACAAACAGAGGATAGGTTACAAAGGGAATAAACCTCGCAGGAATTGATGAAAAATAGGGAAGCTTACATTGGCAGTACAACTTTTATGAGTTGTGAAAAAAATGAAAAAACTATAAATGAATTATCCATTTTAGATAACAAAGAAGCTATACACATTGGCGAAGCACATAATAAATCATTAAATGCTTTATATAACGATTTTAAAAATCTCAAACTCAATAAATCTACACTAAATGAAAATGATTATATAAACTATACAATAGAAAGTAGTAAAAATTACTTAATCAAAAATGAGGGTCTTTTAAAATCAGAAGTTGAAGATATCTACAATCAAATAGGAATTAGCAATTACGCATATAAATCTACAAAATCTGACTCAGATATAATTGAAATATCAGAATTAATTAACAATGTAGAAGATGATATTTTTAAAAGTCTTCTACAAGATATAATGAAAATATTAGAAACTGATCTGGGTTCTTATGAAGCACTTGATAATGCACTAAAAGAAGTAAAGTATAAAGCTGTAAATACTAAATATTTAGCTGAAATAACTTCAATAACAAGTGTTTCTCGTAATTCATATTTGTATTGGGAGGAGAATTACGATGAATGGATTGCTTTATTCTCTGATGGAAATAAATCTGTAAATATAGATAGTAGGTTTTGGGACATAATGGAAGCAGATGCACAAGGGGCTGCTGGCGGAGCCATTTGTGGAGGCCTTGGAGCTCCAGTTGCCTCTGGAATTTCAGGGATTTTCATTGCAATTAGAGCTGCTAAATGATGGGAAACAGAGCAAAATATATTATAGTGGTGCGATATCTATTGGGGTTTTTAGCTATGTTTTTAATGCGATTTTATTGGTCAAAAGATTCAATGATAGACTCTATGGTTTTTTCATTTATATTTTGTTTAATATTATTCATACTATTATTTCTTTACAAGAAATACTTTAAACAAAAAATCCGTTAAAACACATAAGTTTTAGCAAGTAAGGTGCAGATTTCTAAGTTTGCACCTTACTTATTTTTTGTACTTTCAACATTGTTAGATGGGCCTTTGAATTAAAATAATACATCATAATTATATTAGCTATGGATACACCATTTTATATAACCTTATATTTTAAAGTTTTTGTATGCATATATGCAATACTTGGAATTATTACTTCATTTTTTTGTTATAAATTAAGCAAAAAGAATAATTTAACTTCTACAGTATTTTGGATAATTATTGGTTGGGTTTTCCCGATTATTCCATATTTGTATCTAAAAAATAAATATAAAGAATTCTCTAAAACTAATCTTTAGATATTTTCTACCTTGTCTATAAATGGTAAAATATTTGAAAACAGTACTCTATAACAATAATTCGTTAAGAAAAGTTATAAATATCAGATAAACAAGTGATAAATCAGGATGGGTCGTTGATAATCAAGTTTTAAAAAAAATATTAAGGTTAAACACTAAATCTACGCATAATTGAAAAGGAAAAGTGCATCCGATGATGAGGCTGATGAAGCCGTAGTTGAATACACAGACGAAACAACAGAAGATAGTGCAGCTTACAGCACTGGAATAGTTAAATTTTGGATTAACCAATAATAAATATTAATTATGAGAAAATTTATTTCAATAAGCATTATTCTCTTAATACTTTTTTCATTCACTCAAAACGTTTATTCACAAAAGGGAATCTCGTATTATTCCTCAAATGTTGTTGGGTTTAATATGTCAATTTTCAAGATAAGTGAAAATCAAGTCTCTGGTGAACTAAAAATATTTGCGAATAGGGATTTGCAAAACATATCTACGGAGAT
>QMPG01000751.1 GCA_003648455.1 Bacteroidota bacterium | reverse complement strand
TTAACCCGGAAAATTCATTAATTTTCTACGATTAAGTAATACCAACAAATTTGGGAATTTCATTAACCCCAAATTTGGGTATTACTAAATCGGGGTTTCCCACTTTGCGCCCCACTATCTATCACACATTCATACAATTCACTTCGTTTTTGTATGAATAAAGCGGGTTAATAATAAAACAATAAAAAATTATTTTATTGAAAATAAAAATATAAAAAAACCGTCCAATATAAATAAAGGACGGTTTAGAATAGTGTTAATCGATATTATTTAACCTCTTCAAAATCAACATCAGTTACTTCGTCATCTTTCTTTTGTCCCGAAGTTTGTTCAGTTTCTGCATTTTGTGCATTTTGTGCGCCACCTTGTTGTGCCTGACTAGCATTATACATTTCCTGAGAGGCAGCCTGGAACACAGAGTTTAATTCAGCAGTAGCTTTATCAATTGCCTCAATATCTTGAGCTTTATGAGCTTCTTTTAGTTTGTCAAGAGCTTTTTGAATTGGTTCTTTTTTATCAGCAGGTAATTTATCCCCGAACTCTTTAAGTTGTTTTTCGGTTTGGAAAATCATGCTGTCAGCTCCATTAATCTTATCGATTCTTTCTTTTTCTTTTTTATCTTTTTCTGCATTAATTTCAGCTTCTTGTTTCATTTTCTTGATTTCTTCGTCTGTTAATCCAGAAGAAGCTTCAATTCTGATACTTTGAGATTTACCTGTTCCTTTATCTTTAGCCGAAACATTTAATATTCCATTCGCATCAATATCAAAAGTTACCTCAATTTGAGGTACTCCACGAGGTGCAGGAGGAATATTATCTAAATGGAAACGACCAATAGTTTTATTGTCTTTAGCCATTGAACGTTCACCTTGTAATACATGAATTTCAACTGAAGGCTGGTTATCAACAGCAGTTGTAAATGTTTCAGATTTTTTAGTAGGAATAGTAGTATTAGCCTCAATTAATTTTGTAGTAACACTACCAAGAGTTTCAATACCAAGAGAAAGAGGAGTTACGTCTAATAACAACACATCTTTAACCTCTCCTGTTAAAACACCACCTTGAATAGCTGCACCAATAGCAACAACTTCATCAGGGTTTACTCCTTTTGAAGGAGTTTTACCAAAGAAATCGGCAACTACTTTTTGAATAGCAGGAATACGTGTTGAACCACCAACTAATATTACTTCATTTATGTCAGATTTTGACAAACCTGAATCTTCAAGAGCTTTTCTACATGGTTCAATAGTATCGTTTATTAACTTGTCTGCTAATTGCTCAAATTTTGCACGAGTTAGTGTTTTTACCAAGTGTTTTGGTACGCCATCAACCGGCATTATGTAAGGCAGATTAATTTCAGTAGTGCTGGCACTAGATAGTTCAATTTTTGCCTTCTCTGCAGCTTCTTTTAAACGCTGTAAAGCCATTGGATCTTTTTTAAGGTCGATGTTTTCGTCTTTTTGAAACTCATCTGCCAACCAATCAATAATAACCTGGTCAAAGTCATCACCACCAAGGTGAGTATCGCCATTAGTTGACTTTACTTCAAAAACTCCATCACCTAATTCAAGGATAGAAATATCGAAAGTACCTCCACCTAAGTCAAATACTGCAATTTTAATATCCTGATCTTTTTTATCAAGACCATATGCTAATGAAGCAGCAGTTGGTTCATTAATAATTCTTTTAACTGTTAGTCCTGCGATTTCACCGGCTTCTTTAGTTGCCTGTCGTTGAGAATCACTAAAATATGCAGGAACAGTAATAACAGCCTCAGAAACTTCTTGTCCTAAATAGTCTTCAGCAGTTTTTTTCATTTTTTGCAATATCATTGCAGATATTTCCTGAGGAGAAAATTGACGTTCGTCAATCTTAACACGTGGTGTGTTATTTTGTCCTTTAACTACTGTATATGAAGCATTCTTAATTTCACTAAGAACTTTATCATAAGTTTCTCCCATAAAACGTTTTATTGACGAAACTGTTTTGTTAGAGTTTGTTATAGCCTGACGTTTTGCAGGATCTCCTACTTTGCGTTCGCCATTTCCAACAAAAGCTACTACTGATGGTGTTGTTCTTTTTCCTTCACTGTTTGGTATAACTACCGGTTCGTTGCCTTCCATTACTGAAACGCAAGAATTTGTTGTTCCGAGGTCAATTCCTATTATTTTACCCATTTTTTATAATTATTTTAAGTTTATTACAAATTTATTTCATCTTCTTTTTTACAATGATTGTGCCATATAAAATATTATTGATTTTTATGAAATATTGACACTAAATAGTTAAAATTGGGAAAGGACTAATTCGAGAAATGACAAAAAGACATGCAATAATAAAAAAATGACATTTAAGAAATAAATGTCATTAATTTTTTAAAGAAGTTGTTATTAACCCGAAAAATTCATAATTTTTCTGCGCTTAAGAATTACCAACAAATTTGGTGTTTTTAAAACCCCAAATTTGGGTACTTCTAATGCGGGGTTTACTTGCGTGAGCTCACCGCCAGCTGGCGGTTCGGTTCCCGCTTT
>QMPG01000750.1 GCA_003648455.1 Bacteroidota bacterium | reverse complement strand
ATTTTTATGGTAGTTATAAAATAATTTTTTTTATTTTTGAATGATTTAAAAATAAAAAACTAAATTAATTTATAGGTAAAAAATCGCTGATACCCATCGGGATGCGCTAATCATAAATAATAGAAATTGTAATAAAAAAAACACTTACAAAAAAAGGAAGTGTTTATTAAGTCTGGGTATCAGGAATTGAACCTGCGACCCTCCCGATACCCATCAGCGATTTTTTACCTATAAATTAATTTAGTTTTTTATTTTTAAATCATTCAAAAATAAAAAAAATTATTTTATAACTACCATAAACATTGAATTACCTGCATCTGCATTTTGTTAATAATTTTATATCTTCATTTAATGCTAAATTAAAATAAGGCGGTATAATTTGATTACTATGCTTATATAAATGCTTGACTTTATTGTTGGCATTTTCATAAATAACTACATTATATGATATAATATTCAGTATCATGATTTTTATTGTTAATAAAACTGTTAATAAAAACCGCCATATTTTAATTTAGTTTATTGTAAAATATTTTACTTTTGCAGTAAACAATAATTAAATATTATATCATGAAAAAAACAATAATCATAAAAGGAATAAAAGGCAATGATTTTAAAATAGACCCAAACGACAAATTAAGCGTAAAGATAGCGATGTTATTTGAAGGTCATTGTACAATAGGAGTTTATGAAGCAATAAAAAAATATGGATACACAGAACAGCGTTATTATCAATTATTAAAAGAATATAATAAAAAAGGTTCAGAAGGAATAAGAGACAAAAAACGAGGCTCGAATAAACGCCCTGTAAGGAATAAAGAAATAACAAATCAAATAATCAGACATCGGTTTTTAGATACGGAAGCAAGTACAGAAGTAAGATCACAAAAATTAAAACAAAATGGTTATAATGTCAGCGTTCGTAGTGTAGAAAGAACAATAACAGAATATGGGCTCCAAAAAAAACTCATAAATTTAACCCTGAAAAAGAAAAAGAAGATAAAATAGTTGAGGTACAAGTTACTAAACGAAAAAAAGCGAAAATAAGGATTAATTCAAAAAGTAACGAAAGAAACTTCAGAGAAAAATTATCACAAAAAGTAAGCAGTACATTAGTTGGATTATGGTTTTTGGTAGCAGAACATTTACGATTAGGAAGTTGGGATTTAGTCAAAGGTTATACAGGATGTATTGATACTGATATTGAACCACGTATTGCAATGCAAATAACCAATGAATCTGCTATCTGTAAAAATCGTGTAAGAAGAAAAAATTATATATCTCATCAAGGATTTGAATTATTAAATGGCTTGGGTTTTTTAGCAAGCGATGAAGAAGTTCATAAGTTTTTAGATAAGCATACTGTTTCAGATGCACAATCTCTACAAAAATCATTATCAATAATAAGATCAAATAACGGACATTATAAAGGTGAGACAATAGCAATAGACCCACACCGTATTATTACTACATCAAAAAGGGTGATGCCAAATAAGAAAAAACAACCAAAAGAACCATCAAAAAAAATGTTGCAAACATATTTTGCATTAGATACCGGAACAGGACAACCAATAGGATGTGGTATAGGAACACCAGGAGTTAATACAACCAAAGCAACTATAGATTTATTAAACATGGTGAATATGATAAATAATAAAAAAGCTTTGATATTAGCGGACAAAGAACATTTTACAAAAAATCTGATACGAGATATAAAACACAAAGACCAATTTGAATTATTAGTACCTGTATTATCTACTGCAAGAATAAAAAAAATAGAAAGGTCACTTTCCTATAAACGTCAATGGGCTGGATATGCCATAGCTGAAACGTTATTCAATTTTATTGGCAGTAAAGAACAATACAGATTGATAGTTCAACAGGAAGGTGAAATGGAATCACAATATAAATACAAATCTTTTTTAACTTTATCAGATAAACCCGCAGTAACTTTATTGAGTGAAAGATATGGAGAAAGATGGTCAATAGAAGAATTTTTTAATTTTGATGGAGCTATGGGATTTGATAGAGCATCAACATTTAATCTTAATATACGCTATGGTAAAATGACTCTGGCATTATTATCCCAAGCAGCTACATATCAATTAAGACAAAAATTACCAAAGCCTTATAATCGTTGGAATGCGATACATCTATCAGATGCAATCTTTAGTAAAATTGACGGAGATATTAGGGTGAAAAATGATACAATTATTATAACTTGTTATAATGTACCAAAAGAATTAAATTTGCAGAAATATTATGAAAATTTACCTGAAAAACTAGAAGCTGAAGGTATTGATTCAAGAGTGCCGTGGCTTTATAATTTTAAAGTGGATTTTAGATTTAAATAAACAATTTACTAAAATAAATAACCCTTGGAAAATCGCTGATAGCTATCGGGATATCCTTAATATAATATTCGTTTCTTAAAGTGTTGTTTTCCAATTTCTTTATTCTTCCTTCTTCTGTTATAATAAAATCTAATTTATTGTTTTTGTAAACGGTGTTACAAATATAGTCAATATTAGTT
>QMPG01000749.1 GCA_003648455.1 Bacteroidota bacterium | reverse complement strand
GAAACGAGCAAACACATCGCCTTTTATGACTGTAATACTTTCATAAGGAATTTTTTGATAAGCCAAATTTGGATGGCTAACACGAATATCTTTTGCTATTCCCGACATTCTTGCCGAAAGTCCAACTGTACCCATTAATAGTGCTTGTTCTTGTGTAACTGTTCCTACAAAGTCGAAACGATTTTGAACGCTCGGTAAACGATAAGTTAAATATGCCATTTCCTCAAATTGTTTTTCAAATTTGGATAGGACTTCAAGCAATTCTGCTTTTAGTTCTTCGGTAAAAGGGAAATGAGTTCCTCCTGTTCGCACCAAACTTTTCCCAAAACGATTACCACACCAAAGTTGGGTAAAGTTGATAATAGCAGTTCTCAAAATACTAAATACATTAGCTCCCAAATGATAAGCAGCATCAACACACAAAGCACCAATATCGCCAGTATGAATAGCGATACGTTCCAATTCCATTGCCAAAGCACGTTCAATTTGAGTTTGTTCTGTTATCTTTTTTTCGGCAAAGGCTTCCTCTATTTGTGCAAAACTTGTAGTATGCCCAATTACGGTATCGCCCGATATATTTTCTGCTAAAATATTACGTTGCAGACCTTGTTTTTTGTCTAAAAATAATTGTTCAATACCTCTGTGTTGCCAACCCAATTGAATTTCGAGATGCAAAACATTTTCGCCATTACAAGTAAAACGGAAATGCCCCGGTTCAATAATTCCTGCATGAATTGGTCCTACGCCTACTTCGTGCAACTCCTCACTTTTAATACTGTAAAAAGGATAATCGTTAATTTGCATTTTTTGGTTAGCACGATTATGCGGAAATCTTATTGGCTTTTGCCAAGGGTGATTGATAAAATTTATACCAAAATTCTCATGAATTTCACGCTCAAAAATATGCAAAGCAAAAACTGAAGCAGTCAACGAATTCAATTCTTGTATTTCATCAGATTTCAATAAATGAGATAGAATTATAATATCATGATATTCATCATCGGCGACAGCCATAACAAACTGTAAATCTGTGTTATTACGATAGGCATAATAGTTTACGCAATGCTTTTTCTTATCACTAAGTAAATCTAAAACTATTACTGAAAAATCATTATAGGATAAAATTTTTATTTCACCTAATTGAATGCTTTGATTATTTTTTATTCTTAACATTTCCATAGTTTTTTAATTTAATATAGCAATAGCTGAATTAATTAAATCGGTAAAAAATATAGGTGGATTTATTCCTAAATAAATTACCAATCCGAATAAGATAAACTGTGAAATGGTTTCGTAAGGATTGGCTACTACAACTTCTGTTTCGGTATGTTTTTTATCATCATATAAAAGATGAAAAGCATTTTTACTGAATGAATAAATAATTACCGTAAGCAGTATCAAGACAAAAATACCAATGTAATAATGCTTTGCTACAAACATAGCTTTAAAGATTAAAAACTCACTTATGAATAATCCGGAAGGCGGAATTGCCAAAATAGAAATTACACCTAGAATCATAGCCAGACCCCCAATAGGATTTCGTTTGAAATATCCCGAAACATCTTTAATCCAATAGGATTTATAAAATTGATGAACTTGTCCAATTTGATAAAATAAGCCCGCTTTTACAAAAGAGTGAAAAACGATATGTAAAATCGCAGCATAGTATCCAATGCCTCCAACGCCCAAACCTATAGCTACAATACCCATATGCTCCAAACTTGAAAAAGCAAACATCCGTTTGTAATGCTTAACTTTAAGTAACTGAATAGCCGACATAAAAACTGATAAAACACCAGCAATTAGCAAGACATTTTGTGCCCAATGTAAAACTTCCGTTTGAGAAATTATTGTAAAGATTCTAAAAATACCAAGAAAACCAACATTCATTAAAGTAGTTGAAATAAAAGCACTTATTGGTGGGGGGGCAACCGTGTGAGCATCAATAGCAACAGTATATAATGGAAATAGACCCATTTTGGCACTAAACCCTGTCAATACCAAAAGAAAAGCCATTTTTAACCAAATGGGATTCATTTTTTGTGATATTTCTAATAAATGTGATAAGCTTAAATCTGCAATACCATTGTTGCTTGCAGTAATACTCAAAAATAAAATTCCAATAAATGCAACAGCCACACCCACCGAGGACACAAACAAATATTTCCAAGCAGCTTCAAGAGCATCTTTACTTCTTTCATGAAATATTAAGATGGATACAAACAACGTAGTTGCCTCGATACTCACCCATAAAACCGCAATATTTTCAGCAAAATAGGCACTCATCATGGCGGTTATTAGCATTATTAGTGACGTATAATAAATAGCTTGTTGCTTATTGCTGAACTTATGGCGTTTTAAGTATAATTGACTGTGATAAAAAGTTGTCAAACTTAAAATGCCTAATACAGAAGCCAATAACAAACCTAAATTATCAAACTTATAATAAACGGAATTAATTTGTTCGATGTGAATATATGCATAAGTAATTATCGCAAATAACGACAATAAGAATACTGTTGAAAGCAATTTAG
>QMPG01000748.1 GCA_003648455.1 Bacteroidota bacterium | reverse complement strand
TGCTTTGAATTGCTCCGATTGCTCTTCTTCCATCTTTGCTTTAAGCTTTCCCTCAATGGCTTTCTTCTCTTCTTTTAATTGTTTTTCCAGCCGTTCCTGAAATAATTCATTTTCTTGCTTTTTCTTTTGCTCAAAATCTTCTTTTGCTTTATTCAAACCTTCAAACTCTTTTGCATACTTCTTTTTCTCCTCTGCCAATTGGGATTGGAATTTTTGATTTATTTCATCTTCCAATTGATGGGCAAGGATATCCTGTACATCTATTGATGTGCCGCAGTTTGGGCAATTTATTTGTGATTGGTTTTGCATAATAGTTCTCTATTTATTTACTGCTATAAATCTGTAGCCTTTTCTCCTGATGATAAACATTTACTTTTTTAATTGTTTGATGGCTTTGCTTTGAATTAATGAAGTCATTTGGGTAATTGCAATTTGATTTAATTCCTGTAAGCGTTGCTGTTGCTTTAAACCTTGATGTATTAAAACGGAGTTAATACTTTCTAAATTAGAAAGAACAACCAACTGTTCTATACTGGCATAATCGCGAATATTCCCTTTTTTATTTTGATTGACAGCTCTCCATTGAGCAGCAGTTACACCAAACAATGCCATATTGAGAATATCAGCTTCCGAAGCATAAATTATAGCTGTTTGCTTGGATGTTAATGCACTGGGGATTAGTTTCTCTTTTATGGCATCGGTATGTATAGTATAGTTTACCTTTGCTAAGGTACGCTGTAAATTCCAGTCTAATTTTAGCCTATTGTTTTCTTCTTCTTTTAGGCGTTGAAATTCTTTTACTAAATAAATTTTGAATTCAGCACTAATCCACATCCCAAATTCAAAAGCAATATCTTTGTGTGCGTAAGTTCCTCCATAACGACCTGCTTTGGCAGAAAGACCAATGGCATTTGTTTTCTCTGCCCATTCTTTTACACTTATTTTATAATTATTTAAACCTGCCTGACTTTTAATTATGGCGAATTCGCCATAATTAAAATCGGGATTGTGTATGCGTTCCCAAATCCCTAAATATTCTACCGTATTTCTATTTCTTAACCAATCTGAGATGAAAAAATCACCATCTTTTGCTTTAAGCATGTCGGTTACTGAAATATAATCGTTCTTATCAATAGATATTTTTTTCCCCAGTACCGTTATTTGGTTATTCTTTTTATTCATGTTTTAATACTTTATCTATTTGTTAATCTCATCTTCCAACTGATGGGCACGGATATCCTGTACGTCTATTGATGTGCTGCAGTTTGGGCATTTTATTTTTGATTGGTTTTTCATGGTTTGCTTTATATATTCAATAATTGAAATTGGCACAAATACTACGGAATACGATGCCTAATATTTTCAGGACAATTCTCATCAACTAAGAAAATTCAAGAAAAATATGCTTCAATAATGTAGTTCCTGTTTTTTGATGGTGAGTTGAGTTAAAAGAATTTTCAAAACCTTTAAGTATCGTATATTTTACAAGGGTTTCATTTTGTCTATTATCCTTTTTTAGTAGCTTATTAATACCATTTACACATTCAATAGTTTTACTGTTAATTACGTATCCAGCCAAACAGCCTTTTGGGTATCTTCCCGAAATAAAATTTTCAATTCCTGTATTAATATAGCGTCTCTTTTGCTTTGATGCCGATACTTTTGAGCCATTTCTCTTTTTCCAATCTTTGTCGCAAATATTTTTAGCTTCGATATAATATTCGTTCCTGGTTTTACCCCATCCTCCATACCAAATATCTACACAAGGTTGTTTATCAGGGTCATCAACAGTACCTTCAATTGGTAAATTATCATTTTCAGGTTCAGCTTGTAATTTTACAAATAATTTATTCTCTGCCGTTTTTGGATTAAAATGGATAAACGAAACAAGATATTTTGTAAAACTATTTTCTTTCCAATCAACATCAAATAGATTATCTTTACGAGCAGACTTATATGCATCAACAAGTAACGATATACAAAGTATTTCAAAATTTTTAGATGCTGACTTATAATATATGGCATTTAACTTATTTGTCATCATCCATTGCAATTAATTCGTTGATTACAGAAGCAGCATCTTCAATGCCCTGCGAACGGGTCCAAAACCGTTTTTGGTTTGGTTTAATAATATAGATAGTGTCATTGTCATAATAACGTACCTGTTTTCTTACATATATGTTTTGTGAATACTCTTGAAGAGTATAATTATTGATTTTTGTTAAATTTTCCTCAAAACCTCCTTTTGTGTTTATAAGTTTAGGCGAAGCTACTTCACCAATACCAACAAATTTAAGGACAACCATGCTTAAGGGAGTATTAGACGAAACCTGATATACTTTTGCATTTACCTTAAAATCACCTGATTTTAAAAACCCGTTTATTTCATCGCATAACATTTCAGCATACGAAAACGTTTCCGGATTTTTTGAGGCAATTGGTTTTAGGGCTATTGATTTTTCTCCTTTATGAAATAAATCAATTGAGTATTTTACAAAATCATTCATTAGAATAATTTCTTTTTTTGTCGTACTA
>QMPG01000747.1 GCA_003648455.1 Bacteroidota bacterium | reverse complement strand
TTCAATAATAATTGACTTACCGCCATCAACATAAATACCACCGGATGTTGCATAAGAAGAAATACAATTGTAAGTTGTATTATTTTTAACTAATCCATTCCTTGCCTGGTCATTTGCAGGCGTAGGAGATGTATCTTCAAAACCAATAAAGTCAAGTCCAATGTTAGTTATGTCGTGTACTAAATTACCCGAAACTTCAAAACCATCTACATTGCCATTTACAGCAATTCCTTCACTATAACCTAATCTGCAATTGTATAATTCATTATTAATAATGTTCAAATTTGTAATAGAATTAGTTCCATCTGTTCCATACACAATTATACCTTGTGCATTGGTGTTTTCAGTAACAGGGTCACTTGCATTTGCTGAAAAATGAATATCGTGTATAATACAGTTTTTAATAGTAATATTTTGGCAATTATTTCCAACCACAATACCTTGAGCATCAGGCATAATATTATTTTGTAGCTCTATTCCATCTATTGTAAAGTTAGAAACATCATAAATTTCTACAATTGATTCTTGACCTGCCCATCCTGTTGCATCAATTATGGGCGAATTACCAATTTTGTTTCTTAATACAATACCATTGCCGGGTATTTGTATTTTTTCATTGTAAGTGCCTGTTTCCAAATTTAAAGTATCCCCACTTGACAACTGGTCTAAGCCGTATTGAATGTGCAACCAAGGAGCAGAAATACTTCCATTATTAGTATTACTTCCGGTTGGAGAAACATAATAGTTTGTTTGCCCTATGGCGAGTATTGAAACAATACTCATTACTACTGTTGTGATTCTTTTTTTCATTAAAGTATAGCTTGTTTATAAAGCAAATATAAACAAAAACTTCCTTTTTGGCTCTTTACCTTAAAAAACTTATCAACTGTTTTTTTTAGTTTTTGGCTTAGGGCAAGGCTTTAGTGCTACAGAAACACTTAAATTCGGCATATTTTGATGCTTTTGGGTTTTAGTAAGTAGTTAACCCTTAAAAAGTCAGATTTTTCGAGAGTTTAAATTTTAAAATAGATAGTTTCCAAAAAATTAAGATTTGAAATAAGTCAAAAAGAATTTGCTCTTTAATTCTATTGAGCATTTTCTTTAAATTGAACCCTGTTCCAGCTAAAAGCGTATTCAATTGGTCACCAATTACACCTTTCAAATAATTCCTTAACATTCTGTGGTCGTGTTTAATATGTCCAATTACCGGTTCTATTCCTGCTCTTGCTCTAAAACGCTTTCTTGCTTTTTGTTTTTCATATTGAGTAGCTCCTTCTTTAGCAACAGATGGCGATATTATTTCGACACCATTAATTATCTTCCTCCCTCGATAACCTCTATCTACAATTCCTATTTTAGGCATTCTTCCGGTTAAATACTCTGTTTGCTTTAGATGTTCTTCAAGTGTATGACCATCGTAAGGGTTATTTTGAAAAGCAATGGCTCCAACTACTATTTTTGAGGTTTTAGTTAAAACAATTCCCGTTTTATTTCCAAACTCAAATTTCTTTGCTTCTTTACCTTTTGCAATACAGTTAACTTCTGGTTCATGAATACTGTAAATTTTATTCTTATCGCCTTTTTGTTGGCTTAATATTTTATTTAAGATAATGAATAGTTCTTTATATTTATGTCTTTGCGATGAGGTAAATTGCCTTTCAATATCTCTGACCTGACGCCCTGCTATAGTTTTGATTCTTCGTAATGCTGCTTTAGCTTTCTTCCTCCTTTTTGGATGATTATGGAAACGCTGGTCTATCATCAATTGTTTTAAAGTTCTTGTATAAGTTTGTCGCAATATGATCTCTTCTTGTTTGGCTATCTTGTTTACTTTCTCAATTATGTGCTTGTGTAGTTTTGCATCAGTTGGGTAAGTAATGTTTTTTTCTTGTACGGTACTGTCAATCAATACTTCTTTTTCCTGTGCCTCTTTACCAAATAGCTGAATCGATACTTTCAATAATTTTTCTGCTCCTTCTTTGCCTATACGATTTCTAAAATGGATAAACTCTGTTGGGTCAAAAGGCTTTTGTGTTTGAAAAACTTTCTCTCCGCTAAAATACTGCCAATAAGGATTTTCAATCCACCTATCAACAATTGCTTCATCACTTAAATTATAAATATGTTTTAATAATAGAAGCCCTACCATTCTGCGAATTGGAACTGATGGTCTTCCTATTTCTGAAAAATAAATCGAGAAATCCTTCTCTACAGAATCCCAATCTATTCGTTCAGATAGTATACATAATTCATGCTCTAAATTAATAAACCGCTTCAAAGGTGTATCAAAAATACTTAATTGAGGTGTCTTGTCCTGTTTTCCAACCATATCTGCAAACTTTTTGACTAAAATACACATTTGCTTGCAATTTTAGCAACTTAATAAAGAATGTTATCAACTGGTTATCAATAATCTAATATGTTTTTAAGGTTTGACTAACTATTATCAAAAGAAAATGTTTTATTATTTGATTTTAAAGTAAATTCACAAAATACACTAACCCTTTCTTTATAAAATAAATAAGCAAGGAAATTA
>QMPG01000746.1 GCA_003648455.1 Bacteroidota bacterium | reverse complement strand
TTATTTCATCATGAATTACATAATTCTTCGTATTCAGATATAATCCTCTGAAATGTTCTTTGACTAGTGTTGACATATCTTTTGTGTATTCAAACACATCTTCAGGTCCTCGTATTAGCCTCTTAACTTGATTATTTGGACTGTAAAATCTTCTTCCCAGTTCAAATGCTGCGATCAATTTGCATGACTTTACTTCACCGATCTTTAAGTTATCATTTAATTTTCTTGGGTTAGTTTCTTTAAGCAGTGTTCTTGAGCCATAATCATTAATGATTCTCTCTGAAATTGTAAACACATTTTCATACTTATTTCCCTTTCCTATCAGAACTGCAACTAATTCAGATAGGTTCATTTTATCGACTTGTCCGTCGATCATTTTCTCTCTAGGCATCTTATTGATACTAAGCCTTTTTACATTATACTCTACCTTCATTATCTTTCTCACATAATTTTAAGGGTAACAGTATAATATACAAATAGCAAAGTGTCAAATAGTGTCCTTTTGCTATTTATTCTAAAAAAAATGCTTCCGGTTGGAAGCATTTTTAAATTTATATGTTTTTAAATCTATCGAGGTTGCGACTTAGATATGTTTTTGATCTTATTATTTTCATCCACCATAACACTAATACTTTTAAAATTCTCAAGTTCTTTATCGCTATAATCTGCGTAACTGATAATGATGATTAGGTCTCCCGGATGGGTTAGTCTGGCAATTGCACCATTCATGCAGATAGTACCACTTCCTCTTTCACCCTCTATGGTATAAGTTTCTGCCCTACTTCCGTTATTAATATTTACGATCTGAACCTGCTCTCCGATCAAAATATCAGCTGCTTCCAAAAGATCTTTATCAATTGTAATACTGCCTTCGTAGTTAAGATTAGCATCCGTTACAGTTGCTCTATGGATCTTTGATGTTTTCATTCTGCGAAACATTTTCTTACCTTCATTTTTCTAATTTAGACATTATCGCTTAATAAGAGCCTCAAAGATAGTGAAAAAATTTCAACTTGTCAATGATGAGGTTGTTATTTTATCAAACCTAAAAGATTTAATGAAAATTGTTATTTTATCAGATCTAAAAGATCTAATGAAAACCCATCCTCTTTTGAAGTATTTCCTTCAAACCATACACAAATCGGATCGCCATCATTTAAACCTTTATCTTTCCAAGCCGCATCTATTAAAGTAAATGGCATTTTTTTCTCTTTACCAATAATTGATTTAATTGTCATATCAGGACCACCTGATCTCAATCTTACAACACTTCCTACTTTGTAATTTGCCATTTCGTTCTCCGTTTAGGTTTATATATTGTTCTACTTAAATATAATAATTCTAAGAACCGTAATGCAACACTAAAGTTTTTTTAGAATAACCGATACAAGATCACCTTTCTTATACTTTTCTTTCGAAGTAAAACTGGTTTGCAGATAATTGTTAGTAATACCGGAATATGTAAATTCTTCGTCGTTTTTTTTAATCTTTTCGACAATTATTTCTTTTTTATTTCCAAGATTTTTTTTGTAAAATTGGATGAACTTATTTTCCGAAATTTTTCGAAGTTCTTTACTTCTCCTTTCGATTTCTTTTTTTTCAACCTTAGGAAAAAGATTCTTTGATGATGCATAAGGTCTGTCTGAGTAAGAGAATACATGTGCAGCGTCTATCAATGAATCCAGTAGATAATTTTTGGAAATTTCGAAGTCTACCTTAGATTCAGTTGGGAAACCAACAATGATGTCAGTTGCTATCAAAACATCTTTTTTTTGCTTTAATTTTTTAGTTAATAATGTAAAGGAATCTAAGGTATATTTTCTATTCATTTTTTTAAGAATCACATCTGAAGCTGATTGCAATGGGATATGAAAATGTGGACATATTCTATCTTCTCTGACAAATAAATTGATCAATTCATCATCAAAACACCAAGGTTCCACTGAACTTATCCTTAATCTAAAACCTTTAATTGTCAATATATCTTTTATGATATCTTTCAGTTGATAAAACTTTTCTTCCTCTTCGTACTTATAACTTCCAAGGTCTATTCCGGAAAGAATTATTTCTCGGTATCCGTTCTTAGCAAGGTTTTTTATATCTTTCATTATTGATGATGGCGATTTACTCCTTGATCTGCCTCTTGCCTTTGAAATTGTACAATAAGTGCAGAAATTATCACATCCGTCTTGTATTTTCAAAAATGCTCTTGTATGATTCGCATAATGTGACAAATGATAATCTTCAAACTTAATCTTTGAATTATCAGATATTTGAATATATTTTGATTCTCTTTTATATTTTTCTATAATTTTATCTATTTGGTATTTATTATCGACTCCTAAAATTATATCGGTAACATTCTGGTCTTTTAATTTTTCTGATTCAAGCTGAGAATAACAACCCATCACAACTCTAATTGCATGAGGATTGGAACTTGAAACTTTATTAAGGAATTTATAAAGCTTGTTATCCGCATTTTCCGTGACCGTGCAACTATTGACTATCAAAATGTTAGCATTATTCGGTTTCTTTAAGAT
>QMPG01000745.1 GCA_003648455.1 Bacteroidota bacterium | reverse complement strand
GGTGATATGTTTATAGCACAGAATTTATAAAATATTTTAAAGTGCCGTAGGTACGTCCTGTTTAAATATTTAGAAAGTTTTAAAATTTATCGGACAGCAATAATTATTTTATTATAATCCACCTTAATTTTAAATTGACCCTTAAAAACATTTTTAAATAATAATTTATCAAAAAGCAAAAAGGCTGTCTTTTATAGACAGCCTTTTAAATAAGCAAAAAATTTTTTTTATTCAAGAATTGTCACCCAACCAAATTTATCTGGTTCGTTGCCATATTGAATATCTCTAAGTCTATTGTATAATTTTGTAGATATTGGACCTGCATTTCCGTCAGGGCAGAATTTATATTCTTTACCTGTATCTCTATCCAAAATATTTTTAATTGGAGAAATCACAGCAGCAGTTCCACAAGCACCACATTCATCAAAATCAGCAAGTTCTTCAACAGCAACTGGTCTTCGCTCTACAGTCATTCCCATATCTTCAGCAATTGTCATTAAACTTTTGTTTGTTATTGATGGAAGGATTGAAGAAGATTTAGGTGTAATATAGCGATTTCCTTTAATAGCAAAGAAGTTTGCAGGGCCACACTCATCAATATATTTTTTTTCTTTAGCATCAACATATAACACAGAAGAGAAACCTTCTTTGTGAGCTCTTTCTCCGGACTTTAAACTAGCAGCATAGTTACCACCAACTTTAATATTACCAGTACCTAAAGGAGCGGCTCTATCGGCATCGCGAGCTATTTGAATTGAAACAGGTTTAAACCCCTCTTTAAAATAAGGTCCTACAGGAGTAACAAAAATCATAAATAAAAATTCGTCGGCTGCTTTAACTCCAACTTGTGCACCGGTACCAATTAATAAGGGTCGTAAATATAAAGAGGCTCCGGATTCAAAAGGAGGAATAAATTCTTTGTTCATTTTAACAACAGTATCTATTGCTTTTTTAAATAGTTTGTCAGGAACAGGAGCCATAAGAATTCCGTTAGCAGAATTTTGTAGTCGTTTAGAATTTTCTTCCCAACGAAAAACTCTAACTTTGCCGTCTTTTCCTTTAAAAACTTTCATTCCTTCAAAAGCTTCTTGTCCATAATGAAGACAGGTTGCAGCCATGTGAATGTTTATGGTTTCTGAAGATGAAATTTCTAATTCTCCCCATTGGCCATCTCGCCAATAGCAGCGAACATTGTAATTAGTTTTTGTATAACCAAAAGCTAAATTTCCCCAATCAATATTTTTCATAGTGTTATATAATAAAACGGTAATTAAATTTGTTAATAATTTGTTGTTCAAAAGTAAAACATAAAAAAATTATTAGCAATGATTTTTTTTATGTTAAGCAATATATAATTAAAACTTTAAAATGGAAAAAAATAGAAGAACGGAATAATAATTAATATGGATTTTAAACATTAACTAAAACCGGAATATTTAATTAAATCTGAACGTCGATTAATACTCATAACAGGAGTTTTTCCCATGTCTTTTTTATTGTGGAGTACATAGTCATTAAATTTTTTCGACATCATTACAATAAGATCAGAATCAATATCGCTTGCAAATTTAAATATTTCTTCTTTAAAAGGCTTGTTCTTTTTTGCTGTTTTAATACCATAAATTATATTTTTTTTATCTAATATTTTTTTTGTAAAATAAATGTTGTTAACCATGTCTTGTTTTTTGAATTGATCGGTAAGGTATGGTTTTATAATGTTAACATTGCATTTATAGTGTTTAGATAAAAATATAATCCAATGTAAAGTTTCTTTAAATTTTTTATCGCTGTCTAACGGGAAAACAATTTCTTTATAATAATCGTGAGAAGGACTTGTTTTTACAGTAATAAAAGGTGTTTTGATATCTTTTAATGCACTAAAGAAACTGTTCATCTTGTAAGTTTTTTTGTTCTCAAGATAATTAGGACCCATTACAATCAAGTTTGCATTAATCGATAACTCTATTTGTTTAATTGATTTGTATAATTTATCAACATGAACAATTGTCTCAGGCATTATTTTGTGCTTTTTAAATATTTCTTTAGCAACATCTTTGAGCTTCTTTTCAGCTATTTTGGACCGAGAGATTAATTCTTTATTTTTTGAAAAAAATTTTTTGTTAACAATATGTAAAAGAAGGATTCTTGCCTCTGCAACTTTTGAGAGCTGAATGGCATGCAATAAAGCATTTTCAGCGTTTATTGTAAAATCCCATGGTACGATTATATATTTGTCCATAATTATTAATTATATATGATTGACATAAATAATAGCATAAAAATAAAAAAAATATTAATAATTAACTAATTTTCTTATCTCTTCTAAACGAAGTTTTTTATTTACTTCTCTTAAATCTTTTGCTGCTTTTGTAAAATATTGATGTTTTTCAATAAATTTAATTTGTGTTTTGTTCCATTCGTTAATGTCGTTTTTAATTATTTTATGAGCAACGAGTTCTTTAAATAAATTATTTGAAACAGGAATATAGTCAACTCTTCCAAGATAATCTAGATCGGCATCACAGATTATTTTTTCTAATTTG
>QMPG01000744.1 GCA_003648455.1 Bacteroidota bacterium | reverse complement strand
TTCCATTATCTTTAAATTGTATTTCTAACCTATCTTTGTTTTTCTTAAATGCTATCTCAATCCTTTTTGCTTTTGCTTTTTCTGAATTAGAAATTAGATTGTCGAGAATAGTTGTTAATTCTAAAGGGCGAAACTCTTTGATATATTCAGACTTGAATTTGTCAATAAAATCAACTTTCATATCTATATCTATTACATTGTCTTCTATTAAATAAATTTCTGTAATATAATCTTTAATAAAAGATACAATGTCGCCTTCAATTTCTGATGCCTCTAAATTAAAATTTGCTTTAGTAACAAAATTTGCAATTGAATTAATTTTAGATGATTCTAACGCAATTATTCTAATATGCTTTTTTGTTTTATCATCAATGTTTTCAATGCCTAAATGACTTATGAGTAATTTTAAATTTCTACTAATACGACTTGATGAATGATAAATTTGATGTTGAAGACCAATAATACGTTCTTTATCTGTTCCAATTAGTGAGCCTTGAAATGCTCCTTTTTTCTTTTCAGATTCAAGATTTACTTCAAGTTCTTCATTTTTTATTAATTTGTCTAACGCTTCATCTTCTGCCTCTTCTGTAGATTTCTTTAAAGTATCAAGATTTTTTTCAACTTTTTTTAAACTCTCAACAATTGAATCTTTATCATAATTTCCGCTTTCAAGTTCTTTTTTTATGTTTGAAAGAGTAGTTTTGGCAGACTTTTCTTGTTTTTTATCAATTATTTCAAAAATTTCAGGTGCAACTTCAAAAGAAATAAGTTGTTTGGATTTTGTTAGATTTGCAATCAATGATTCTATTGCATTTTGTTTGTCTTGGTCGTCTAAATTAATAAAATCGTCATTTGACAAATCATTTCCCCAATCTACAATATCAATAATGTATTTTTCAACTCTTCTTAATGTGAAATAAAACCAGTCATATAAATCTAAATATGCATCTGTTTTTATCAAACCATCACCTCTACTTGATGTTTCTCTTAATTCATCATTTGGGTCGTTAATTGAAATAAAACCAAGTGCTTCCCTTGTTCCAATATATCTTGTTCTACCTTGTGCTTTTCTATTATCCATTTTTAGAGGGTCTGCACCTCTTTCTCCATATGGATAAATTCGTAAACCATTTTTATAAACAGAGATATGTCCATATTGAACCGTATCTATTCCCATTCTTCTTTTAAAGGTTAATTTGGCAGAACGATTCATATAATAAATTTCTGCATCAACATTATGAAGGTTTTCAAAGGGGTTATTCTCTATTATTCTATAAACTAATTTACCGCCTTCATAAAGTGATGTTTCAATTTGATTTATTGCTTTATCAGATACTTTACTAACTATCTTAGTTGTTTTTATATCAAGTGTATCAAAAATTAGATTTTGAATTTTGCCATTAACAATTTTACGATATTCAGTTTCTTTTTCATCATTTTTAACTTCATCTGGAACATATAAATCTATTGTAAAGTTATCATCATTTACTTGTGTATTTGGATTAATTAATTTTGCTAAAGCATCTTTTAATTTTAGAAGTTTTTCTCTATCCCATTCACTTTTAAGTTTTGAAATTTCTAAAACAGTTCCTTTTTTTGAATTATAATTGCTTTCAGAAATAGTTTCGTGCAATACACTAATATTTACAAATTCCGCTTTTAAATCATCTTCAAATTTATTCCATTCTGTTAATAAGGTTTCAATTTTAGGGTTTGTCTCTTCTTTAATTGTTTCAAGATATAATTCAGCACCTAATCTGTCACAAGAAAAACGACCAATTCCTTTTGCTCCAGCATATGACCGTTTAACTTTTATTTTGTCTCTATAATCATAACTATCTTCCTCTGTACCTTCTTTTTTTGCTGAATAGGCAACAAATAGCCATTTATTAATTAAATCATCATAATTCATTCCCTTACCATCATCTTTAATAATGATTTTAGCATCTTTGGAATAGATATTTTCAAATATGATTTCAACTTTTGTTGCGTGAGCATCATAAGAGTTCTTTACCAATTCAAAAACAGCAATAAAATCATCACTAATTAAATCGCTACCAATAATATTCTTTAGGGCAGAACTAATTCTAAATTGTAAAGCGTTTTTTTGCATTAGTTTATTAGTTCTTTTAAAATTAGTCCTGCTTGTTCACCAAATAATGGTGGAATTGCATTTCCAATTTGTGAATATCTTGGCACTTCTTGTGTTCTTCTTTTACCTCCAGTAGTATATTTGCCTTTAAATTGATAAGTGTCTGGAAAAGATTGTATTCTTGCGTATTCTCTTACAGTCATTATTCTTGGTTCACAATAATGAATGTAATCATCAGGCAAAGTTGTAATTGTTGGTGTAGGTTTTTTTGCTTCTAAGATTTTGGTACTACTTTTTTTAAGTTGAAAACGTTCTCTGTATTCATTACTTTTTAAACCTTCATCTAAAGCAATTTTAAATCTGTTTCTAACTACTTCTGTATGTTTTGCAAACCTATGACTATCAACGTGATTTTCGTTTCGTTTATGCTTTCTGAGAAAATTTTGATATTTTG
>QMPG01000743.1 GCA_003648455.1 Bacteroidota bacterium | reverse complement strand
TTCAGAAGAAATTAATTTTTTAGAAGATTTAGTAAAGAAATTCAGCTTTGGAATATCTCATATAAGAAATAAGAAAAAGCAGGAGAAAATAGAAGAATCATTGCGTATTAGTGAAGATAAATTCAGAAAACTAACTGAAATTTCAAATGATGTTATCTGGACAATAGACTTAAATTATAAATATACTTATATAAGTCCTTCAATAAAAGAAAAACGGGGATATACTCAAGAAGAATTTTTAAATTTACCTTTAGAAAAGATTTATAGTCAGGAATCATTAAAAAAAATTAAGGAAGCATTTCCGAGAGAAATGGAAAAGGCAAAAGAAGGAAAAATTGATAAAAATTATTTTTATGTAATGGAACTGGAACATCTTCATAAAGATGGTTCTACAAGTTGGGGGGAAGTAAATATAAACCCAATTTGGGATAAAAATGACAAGATTATTGGTATTCATGGAATTACGAGAGATATAACTAAACGGAAAATGATTGAGAAAGAATTAAAGGAAAGTGAGAAAACATTAAGAACAATTTTTGATGGTATTTCCGATTCCATTTATATGATCGATAAAGATTTTCAAATTGTTAAACCAAATAAAGCATTTATAAAATTTGTTAATTGTTCTAAAGAAGAGGCTCTTGGAAAACACTGTTATCAATTGTTTATGGGAAAAGAAAGAATTTGTCGGAATTGTATAGCAAAAGAAGTTTTAAAGTCAAAAAAATCTTTAACAGTTGAAAGAACTTATACTTTTCAAAAAGGGAATATTCAATATTTTGAAATTTCGGCTTTTCCGATTAATGATGATTTAGGCGATATTTCCCATATAGTAATTTTAATAAGAGATATTACATCAGAAAGGAAAGCAAGAGAAGATTTATATTTAACTCGATTTTTTGTTGAGAGTGCAAATGTTGCTATTTTATGGTTCGATTCCAAATCAAATATAATTTATGCTAATCAAGCTGAATGTGATGCACTTGGATACTCTTGCGATGAATTAAGAAAAATGACAATTCCGGACATCGTTCCAGAATTTCCAAGAGATAAATGGTATGAGTATTGGTTGAATATTAAACAAAAAAGTTATGATACATTTGAAACTTATCATAAACGTAAGAATGGAACAATCTTTCCGGTAACAACATCCGTTCATCATCTAATATTTAATAAAAAGGAATATAATTTTGTAATTAGCTTTGATATTACTAAAAGAAAGCAATCTGAAAAAATTCAAAAAATACTATATGATATATCTAATGCTGTAATAACTACAAAAAATTTAGAGGAATTGTTTCCAATAATTCGTGATACTTTAGGTAAGATTATCGACACAAAGAATTTTTATGTTGCACTATATAATAAAAAAGAAGACATTTTATCGCTTCAATATATGATTGATGAAAAAGATAATTTTAAATCTTTTCCTGCAGGGCAAGGACTTACAGCTTATATAATTAAAACAGGGAAGGCTCTTTTTCTTACAAATGATGGAATAGAAAAAATGCAGAAAGCTGGCTTAATAAAAAGAGTTGGTTCAAAAGCAAAAGTATGGTTAGGTGTTCCTCTTAAAACCAAATCCGGTGTAATTGGAGTTTTAGTAATTCAGAATTATGAAGATGAAAATGCTATTAATAAAAATGATATGCAAGTTTTAGAATTTGTTTCCAATCAAATTGGTCTTTCGATAGAAAGGAAAATTGCTGAAGAAAAAATAAAACGAAATTTATTAGAAAAAAATATATTATTGAAAGAAATTCATCATCGAGTAAAAAATAATATGCAAGTTATTTCCAGTATGTTGAAATTACAATCTTCTTATATTAAGGATAAAATAGATAAAGAATTGTTCAACGATAGTCAGAATAGAGTAAGAACTATGTCTCTCATACACGAGAAATTATATATGGCACCAGATTTAGCAAACATTAATTTTAGAGAATATGTAGTAAGTTTAGCTACATTTTTGTTCAGCTCATATGGAATTAATCCTACTCGTGTTATTTTAAATGTAAATATTAAAGATGTTTATCTCGATGTTAATATGGCTATTCCTTGTGGATTGCTGATTAACGAAATAATCTCAAATTCTCTTAAATATGCATTTCCTGATAATAATGAAGGAAATATTGCAGTTCAGATGTGGCTTAGTAAAGATGAAAAATACCATCTTATTATAAAAGATAATGGAATTGGTTTACCTGATGATTTTAATCTAGAAAATCTTGATTCTTTAGGTGTACGGTTAGTTAATGCATTAGTAGATCAACTTCATGGTGAAATAAAAATAAAAAGAGAGAATGGTACTTCTTATGAAATTATTTTTACCAAGCTTTTATTAAAATCGTATCATGAAGAATAAATATTAATTAATATTTATCCGTAAAGTACTGTTTCGAATTGTAAGAAACCGACAGTTGTCATCCTTCGTTCTTGTAACTCTGAAAAAGCTTCTTTCAAAAATTCTTTCTAATTAGCACTTTCAGAGTGAAAGATAACTTTCAACCTTGAAGGTGTCAATATTTAAGTTATTATTGAAAGAGA
>QMPG01000117.1 GCA_003648455.1 Bacteroidota bacterium | reverse complement strand
GATAGTGGGGTGCAAAGCGGGAAACCCCGATTTAGTAATACCCAAATTTGGGGTTAATGAAATTCCCAAATTTGTTGGTATTACTTAATCGTAGAAAATTAATGAATTTTCCGGGTTAACCCGCTTTATTCAAGCAAAAACGAAGTGAATTGCATGAATTAGCGATGGATAGTGGAAAGTAAAGTGGGGAAACCCGAATTTAGGGTCTTAAAAACACCAAATTTGTTGGTAATTCTTAAACGTAGAAAAATTGTGAATTTTTCGGGTTAAAAATGATTGTAGAATTAACCTTTTAACCAATACCATCTAAGGTAGTAATTCTGAAATTGTTTCAGAATCTTTAGATGTTGATCCGCCAGCTGGCGGACAACATGACTATGGTTTGTTTTATCATTAAACATAACCGGTTGAATAGCCTAAAATTGGTATTATTTTAGTTATTTCTTAGTGACTAATTCAAAATGATTATTTTACTTCAAACTCAGTTTTTGATTTGATTTCATTTCCATTTTTATCAATACCTTTTAAAATAATAGTATAGGTTTCAGGTGTATCGCCGGCAATTATATCAAATTTAGTTTTTGTTTGTTTATGGTTGCCTGAGAAACATTTCCAAAATAAAGTATTCCTCACATCAGGAATGGTTTTTTCTTTGCTTTGAATAATATCTTTATTATTTAAATTTGAGAAAAAATCATAATCAATAGCAATAGTTGATGAATGAAAATCAATACCGGCAAAATCGTTATTTTTTGAAATAAAATTAATAATTCCTCCAAAAATAAACTCCCCCCTTAAATAAGCAGAATTAATTATTTCAATCGATGAGATAGATTGAGGAGATAAAGCTAATATATCTTCTGCATCTTGAATAACAACCCAATCGAGCAATAATAATGGCTTATAAATAAATAATTCAGCTTGTGTACCTTTAACCTGAAACTCACGCTTTTTGTTTTTCTTTATTATTTTAACCGGTAAGTCAATTTCGGTAAAATAATCTGACATAGAGTTTAATGATATATAATCATTGAAATTTACAATACGGTCCGGTTTTGAGTAAAATGCAGCTTGGGTAATTGCCGAGTCCTTTTTAAATGAAAGTTTAGAATAATAAATATTTTTTAATTGTTGATTTACAGCCATTGTATATGCTGTTTCCCGTTCTTGTTTTGTCAGTTTAAAAATTGGAAATGAAATATCTTCAGGAACTTTTTCAAAATCATTATCTATCAAAAAAACAGGTTCTGTTTCACTATTCTTAACTTCTGAAGTGAAAACAATATTTTTTTTGCCATATTGATTGCGTAAACAAAAATTAAATCTTCCTATTGAATCTGTGTGACTAGGAATCATGTTTTTATCAGCTACCTGGCTAAGATATACTCCATTGTAAATTAGAGGTTTACTGGTATTTTTATCAATTAATTGACCACTAATTGAAATACCTTCTGTTTCGGCTTTATATTTTATTTGAGAGGGATTATGAAAACTTGGCACTCTTACTATTGAATTGTTTAAAGAGAATTTTGGCACAACTGAAATACAAACCAGATTAAGTTTCTTTACTTCTTCATAATTTTTAATAGATAAATGAATTGTATCTCTATATTTGTATACTTTTTTATTTATATTTAATAAGATTTGATTTTCTGTTTCAGGTATTATAGATTGATTAGAATCTATTGCTTGCTCAAAAATATTTTTTGTGTGAAGAAAATTTTTCTTTTTATGATTGATTATTTTTAAAAGCACATATGCAAAATTTGAGTGTCCATAATTACGCATTAATTTAGTATATGCCCTTAAATAATAATATCCGGTAATGCATTTATCAGGAATTAAAATAGAACCATTTATCTTATTTTCATGAATTAAGACTTTATTTTGGCAAATTATTCTATTTCCATCAGAAATAACATCAACATAAATGACTTTGCTTTTTTGAATTAAACCACTGTCAGTAGAATGAATAATAGCAGAAAAATTAATATATTCACCTGTAATATATAAATTTCTATCAGTAAATAAGTTAATTTTTTCTAATGCAGTTTCGTCTAATTGATTTTGCGCAATAGCAAAATAGTTATTTGACACAGATATCAAAATTAACAATAAGCAATATTTAAAATATATATTTTTCATAATTAATATGGCCAAAAATCAGGTTTAGTTGTTGTTCCTCCCATTCTGGGACAATCTACACAAGGTAATGTTAGCAAACCAAAAGATGGTGATAAATATGCAGGTATATCATTTTTTGTGATACTATGAATGCCCCATTTTAGCCATACGGTTTGACATTTTGGAGCATCAATATCCAAATCTTCTACATCTTTAACAAAAATTCTTTTTGTAATAACATCGCTTGCATAAAACATACCTAATACTGATTGCTCCGGTTTATCAAGATTGTAAATATTACCTTGGATTTTAATAGGCTGGCTTACATACAATCCTCCATTTTGCGAACTGTTTTTTTGTAAATGTTTCCAATATGTATATGCTTCTTTACTTAATGAGAATTGTTTAACATTTAAACTATATAAATATTTGAGCCTTTGAGTTTTATTACTAACATAGTTGAGAGGTTCCATTTTATATTCATTATTACTTAAATATTCAGTTGAGACTAAAAATAAATCGCTAATATTAATGGTTCGCCAACAAACCATTTTTGAGGAATCTGGAGGATCGTAATAATGTATTGTTATTCCATCATACATTATCCTCATGGGTTGTTCAACATGATATTCCCAGGTTTCTGTTAGTTCAATTTTATAAAATTTACTATCTAGCTTATCTCCATGCAGATCGATATAAAATTGAATACCTATGGTCGTATCAGGAATTCTTGTCATTAGTCTTGGGACATCTTCTCGCTGATAATAAACCGCATCAATATCTCCTACCGGTTGCATTTCAACATAATCAGAAATAAGTATGTCGCCTTCATTTGTTTCAATATTAAGCATGTATAGTCTCCCAACAACAAGATCACTTTTGCTCATCCATACTCTGTATTTACCTTTTTCATATTCTTCACAATGAAATGCATTTGAATTTTCATCAAGAATAGTTACCGTACAATTACTAACAGGGTCTTCATCAAAAGTGTTTAAAGGAGTAGTTTTTGAAACTGAAATATATTGATAACCTTCTTCACTTGTTACACGACCAGACACAACATAATTAGAAAAATCATTTGGAACTATTTCTGGTTCATATGTTTCAATACATGCAGAAAATAGTGCACATATTATAATAATTAGTATGTATTTATTTCGATTCATAATTTCCTAATTTAAATACCCAAGTTGCCGTAAAGATTGGCACGCTTATTACTGAATATTTATAACTTTTTAAACTTCCTTTTTTATTCAGAAAAAATACAGAATATGCATTATCTCTTCCTGTTACATTATAAATTCCAAATACCCAAGAACTATGTATGAATTTATTTCTTTTTAGATTACCTTCAATATTTAATGATAAGTCTATTCTGAAATAATTTGGAATTCGATAAGCATTTCTTTTTGAATAATCGATATAGGAATTGGCATCAATAAAATAACTTGCTATTGGTAGAGTTACAGGTTTACCTGTTTGATAAGTTACGACAGCAGAAGCCTTAATTCTTTTTTTTATTTTATAGTTAAGAACAGCATTAAAAGAGTTTGGTATGTCGTAGTTAGCAGGATAGATTTCACCCTTATTAATTTTTTCCCAATCTTGTTCTCCGGTAACTTGGATTAGAGATCGTGAATAAGTGTATGTCATCCAACCGTCAAGTCGTTTTCCTTGCATTTTGAACATTAATTCTATTCCATAAGCATGTTGTTTGCCTTGCAATACAGAGGTTTCGACTAGTGCTGTATTCTGGAAATTAGCACCATCTTTAAATTCAGTAATTTCTTTTGACTGTGAATAATATATTTCAGTAGAACTCTCAATATCCCATCTAGGGAAATTTCTAAAAATACCAAGAGAAATCTGGTTGCTTTTGGCAGGTTTAAGATAATAATCGGCTAATTTCCATTGACTGTTTGGAGCAATTGCTATTGTGGGGTTAAGCATAAATAAATTTTGGTGCATTTGATTAAATGCAATCTTTATGGCTCCGTTTTTATCTGTTTTGATATTTATAGCCGAACGGATTTCAGGAAACGAATTCCAATTAATGACTTCAGATTTCCCAAATTCTAATGAATCAATAATAGCTTCTTGTGTTTTTTCTTCATTATCTCTATATGTATATATTTTTTTAGGTCCCATTGGGGTATAAAGAGAATATCTAAAACCTACATTTATTTCTAGCCATTTTGTAGCTTGAAAAATATCTGAGAAATAAACAGCGTTTTCAATTCCATATTCTTTTCCAAGATTTACCTCTTCTCGATTCGATAAAATTCCATAAGGAGATACAAGACCTCTATCAAGTCCAAAATAATTTAGATTAGTACCATAATTTAATGTTTGCTTTTCTCCCAGTTTATGAGAAAAATCAGCAGTAAATGAATTTTGATTTATATAATAATTATGCTTATAAGCTGTATGTAATTCAGTATTATCAACTGTACTAAAACGATATACCGACCCTGCTATGCTAAAAACAGCATTAATATTTTTTGAGAAACTATGATTAATATTTACAGAAAGTCCATCGTTAGAATATTCATATTTTGCAATATCAGAAAAAGAAAAGTAATCGTTACTTTTATAATAAAAGCTTGAAAATTTTGTCTTTTTGAAATTATAGTTAATGCCTGCTGAAAAATCATAAAAATTTGTGTGGCTTTGAGAGATATCAGGGTTTCTAATTTGAGAAAGCAACCAGTCGGAATAAGATGAACGACCACTTATTATGAATGATGAAACATTTTTTATTATTGGTGCTTCAAGAACAAGATTTGCAGCTATTGGACTTATTCCTCCATGAGCTGTAAAATGATTTTTATTTCCGGGTCGAGTATTAATATCGAAAACTGAAGATAAACGTCCTCCATATTGAAGAGGTATATATCCTTTATAAATTGAAAAATCATTAATAATATCAGGGTTAAAAGCCGATGAGAAGCCAAATAAGTGAGAAGTATTAAATATGGGAATTTTATTAATATAAAAAGCATTTTGATCAGAACCCCCTCCTCTAATATTAACTCCTGATGAACCTTCTCCAACACTTACAATTCCGGGAAGCATTTCGGATACTTTTAAAACATCTACTTCTCCTATCATTGTTGGCAATTGTTTTATTACTTTAGCTCTAATTTTTTCTACACCGGGCTTTCTCTCAATTAATTTATCAGCAAATATGTTTATTTCTCCGAGTTCAAATTCAGACTTTTCCATTTTAATTGTAGAAATACCACTTGAATAAATTTTTAGCTTGCAAGTCTTTTTATTATATCCTAAAAATTCAAAATCAGCAGAGTAAGAACCTGGAGATAGAAAAATTTCCATAATTCCTTTCTGATTTGAAACAGTTCCTGTCTTAAGATCTTTTATATACAATGTAGCACCAAATAAATTTTCTTTTGATTTTAAATCGATGGTCTTGAAGCGAACTCGTTGTTTAATATTATTTACTCGATTCTTTTTGTTTCCTATAACAATCTCTGTTAAAACATTTGCACTTTTTGTTTTTATAAATTCATTTTTATCTTCTTTTATTGTAAGTTCTTCTTTTTTATCAGCATAAGTGTATTGAGGTAAGCTGTCAATCAGTTCTTGACCTTTAGTAATAACAACACTATTATGCCAATTATAAGCCTTTAAATCTGTAGATTTTAAAACAATATTTAAAGCAGATGTAATTGTAATGCTGTCTTTTTCGATATTAACTACAATATTATTAACCCATTCTTTTTTGTAATAAATATTAATACCTGTTTTAGTTTCTATTTCATCACAAAAATCAACAAATTGTACATTAGAATAATGACAAGATATTATTTGGTTTGGATTCCCTTTTTCAGGTATATTCCCAACAAAAATCAGATTAATAAGTAAAATAAATTTAAGCATCAAATTATAGTGTGTTACAAAAATTAATCAATTTAAGCATCTCATCATCACTAGCTTTTTTTACTTTTAATTGATTTTTTTTTAAATATGTTTTTATTTTTTTCGATTGTTCATTGTCAAAGTCAAAAAGCTTAATTAATGTTCTGTTATTTTTAAATTGTAATATTAATTCTGCTTTTTTTAAATACATTTTTTTCTGTGGAGATGAAAAGTAATAAGTGTAACCATCTAAGTTGCTTCTCATTTCTATGCGATTATACCAGTAATAATAAAACTTCAGGTTCTTTTCTCCAATTATTTGATATATTTTATTAAAATTATTATCATCTTTTTCTAATATAAATTTTTTACCATTAATATGAAAATATTGTAACCATGCTTCTGAAATTTCAATTATTTTTTCTCCAAAATCAATAAAAGGGAATTTTAGCAATAATTTTTGGTTATATATATCATAATTAATAGATAAATTTTTATAGCAAATATCCTGAATAGTTATATTACCATTAAAAAAAATATTTTCTTTATTATTTGTAAACAAATAAGGACTTCCTTTCATGTCCTTGGGAGGTGAAAATGAGTATATTTTACCGTTAATTAAAGCCGGATTTAACTCAAATATTTTTTTTGCACAATTATTATTTTGAGAATTCAGATTTAGTCTAAAAATTAGCAATATTAAGATACTTATTTTAATTCCGAGTTTCATTCTCTAAAGATAACTTATTAACTAAATAATAAAAATGATAACTATATTATAAATGTTAATTCAATAAAAAATTGTATTTATTTATTTTCTGACAAAATTAATTTACGTAGCATATTTAAAGCTGTTGCTGATGCTCGTATGATGTTTCTTTCTCGATTATCACCAAAAAGAAATTTTTTAGCAATAATTTGGTCTTTTGATGCAACTGCTATCCAGGTTGTTCCAACAGGTTTTTCTTCGGTTCCTCCTGTTGGTCCTGCAATTCCCGATGTTGCAATTGCATAATCTGAATGAAACAAATTTATTATTCCTTTTGCCATTTCGCTTACAACCTGCTTACTAACAGCACCATATTGCTCAAGACTGTGGTTTTTAACATTTAAAATTGATGTTTTAATATTATTTGAGTAAGCAACAACAGAACCTAAAAAATATTTTGAACTGCCGGAAACAGATGTTATTAATTGAGCTATATTTCCGCCGGTACAACTCTCTGCTGATGCAAGAGTTTTATTATTTAAAATCAACAACTTACCTACAACTTCCTGAAGTGTTTCTTTATTATATCCAAAAATATATGGATTTATTAGTTTCTTTAACTTATCTACCTCTTCATCAATTTTTTTTGTTAGCAATTCGGAATTTTCACCTTTGATGGATAATCTTAATTTTAAATTTTCCGGCGAAGGCAAATACGCCAAACTCATATTTTTTGGTAAATTATCTTCCCAATCACTTAATTTCTCAGCAAGTTCAGATTCAGGGTAGCCTTGCGTTAATACTGTTTTATGTATTATTATGGGTGTATTGAATTTATTCTTAATTAGAGGGATAATTTCTTCCTTCATCATTGAAGTCATCTCAAAAGGAACTCCGGGCATAGAAACATAAACAGTATTGTTTTTTTCAAACCACATTCCTGCAGCAGTACCATATTTGTTATTTATTATTTTGCAATTTTCAGGTACCTCTGCTTGTTCTTTGTTTAAATGATTCATTCCCATATCGCGTTTTGAAATAAAACGTTCAATATTTTTATATACTTCTTTATTAAAAATAAGTTTTGTGCCAAAATATTCACACAAGGCGTTTTTTGTAACATCATCTTTAGTTGGTCCTAATCCGCCTGTAATTAAAATTATGCTTGCTCTTTTACCTGCTTCATCTAATGCTTTTAATATATGATTTTTATTGTCTGATATTGTGCTAATTTGACAAACATTTATTCCGATTAAATTTAATTGTTGTGCTATCCATTGAGAATTTGTGTTTAAAATTTGACCAATTAATATTTCATCGCCTATTGAAACAATTTCTGCTTTCATTATTATTTTTTAGTTGTTTTTTTAATGATATATAGATTTATATATATAAGAAATAGATGTTTAGAAAAAATTATTTATATCATTTACCTTTTTTCCAGAATTTCAAATTGTGAAGGATTTTTTTATTGTAACGTTTATGAATTTCTCTACTTGCAAATTTAACATCTTCAATAGTATAGAAAGCTTTTGGATTAAATTTATTAATTATTGCCACAACATCATGTAAATCTTGTCGTTGAATAATTGTATAAATAACATTTACATTTCCTTTGCTTCCTTCTGCTTCAATATTTGTAATACCATAACCGGAGATTGTAAGATTCTCGATTAAGTCACTTGCTGATTTTTGTGTAATAACTCGAATAATCATCACTCCCATTGCGAGTTTTTCTTCAACAAGCATGCCTACATAATTTCCAGTAGCAAATCCGGCAGCATAACCAATATAACAAGCAACATTATCGAGATTTTCCATAATTTTGCTAATTGCAATAATCCATATCAAAACCTCAAAGAAACCCAATAAAGGGGCTATAAATTTTTGACCTTTCGATACTAAAATAATTCTTAATGTACCTATTGTAACATCGCAAATTCTAGCAAAAAATATCAATAAAGGCAATATTACGTATGAAAAAATTTCAGAGCTGTTCATGATATTCTATAATTTATAATTATTAATAAATAACAATTTAAAATTAATTAAAATTTTTCTTAAAAAAAAAGCAGGAATAACTCCTGCTTTTTAATAATGAAATAATTTAATACCTCACTATTCAGCTTTTTCTTCAGTAGCTTCTTCGGTAGCTTCTTC
>QMPG01000116.1 GCA_003648455.1 Bacteroidota bacterium | reverse complement strand
TAATTCTTTTTCATATAAATTTATCCAAATTTTCTTGAATTATCCCGATAGTACTTCAAAAATTTGGATAAATTTCTAAAGAAAAATAATTGAAGCTGTGATAATATCTTATATCGAACTCAGCTTACTAATATTTATGACTACGAATAAAAAACTAATATTTTTATATTTATAAAATTTTGTATTCAATTTTTTAGACAATAATTATGAAGATTTTCAAAACACAGTTTGTTAAATTAATTGATAAATATACTGTTGAAAATGAACCGATTTTATCAATTGACCTGATGGAGAGAGCAGCCTCAAAAGTTGCCGATTGGTTAATTAATAAATATAGTAATGATAAAGAATTTAAGATCTTTGTCGGACCCGGTAATAATGGGGGTGATGCTCTGGTTGTAGCTCGATTATTGACTTATGCTAATTATGAAGTTAATGTTTATATTGTAAAATTCACAAATAAATCTTCAGATAATTTTAATATAAATTATAGTAGCTTAGAAGAATTATTTGAAAAAGAAAATAAATTAAAAATTAATATTTTAACAGAAGATTCGCAATTGCCAAGTATTAATTCAAACAGTGTAATTGTTGATGGAATTTTTGGTTCGGGATTGTCTCGACCCTTAGCCGGCTTTCCCACAAAAGTTGTTAATCATATTAATGATAGCAATGCAAAAGTTGTTTCTGTTGATATACCTTCGGGTTTGTTTGGCGAGGATAACTCTAATAATAATATTCAAAATATTGTAAAAGCTGATTATACATTAACCTTTCAATTTCCTAAATTGTCATTTCTTTTTCCTGAAAATGATAAGTATGTAGGAGAGTGGCAGGTTCTTGATATTGGTCTCGATAAGAGTTTTATTAATAAATCACAAACAGACTATTTCTATTTTTTAAAGAATGAAGTTAATTTAAAATCACGCAATAAGTTTGATCATAAAGGTAAGTACGGTCATGCTTTATTAATTGCAGGAAGTTATGAAAAAACCGGTGCTGCAATTCTATCATCGAAAGCTTGTTTGCGAACAGGTGTTGGTTTGTTGACTGTTCATGTTCCGCAATCGGCTTACGAAATAATGCAAACAGCAGTACCTGAGGCTATGTTAATGATTGATGAGACTGAAACAAATTATTGCAAAAATGAAGAGCTTTGTAAATTTAATGCTATAGGTATTGGTCCCGGTATTGGCAAGAAAAAATCAATGAAAATGGCTTTGAAAAATTTAATCGAAAATTCAAAAGTGCCAATTGTTTTTGATGCTGATGCAATAAATATTCTTTCTGAAAATAAAGAGTGGTTAAATAATATTCCAGCAAATTGCATATTTACACCTCACCCAAAAGAGTTTGAAAGATTAGTTGGTAAATCAACAAATAATTTTGAAAGAAATAGAATGCAAGTTGAATTTGCAAAAAAATATAATGTTTATCTTGTTTTAAAAGGTGCAAATACTGCCCTTGCATGCCCTGACGGAAAAACATATTTTAACTCAACCGGCAATCCGGGTATGGCAACAGCAGGAAGTGGTGATGTCTTAACAGGAATTATATTATCTTTGCTGGCTCAAGGGTATTCATCAAAAGAAGCTGCATTAATCGGAGTATTTATTCATGGCTTGTCAGGTGATATTGCTGCCCGTGAAATGAGCCAAGAAGCTTTAATAGCAAGTGATATAATTTCTTGCCTTGGTAAAGCGTTTAAAGAGATAAAGTCTAAAGTTTAATGTTAATGAAGTAGAGACAAGGCATTGCCTTGTATATTACGGAAAATGAATTTATTGTATTGGTAAAGCGTTTGAAAGTTTGTATTAACCTGAATCCGATTATTAATCGACTAAAAATAAGTTAATTATGTATTTTTTGATTAACAATTTCCTGAAAGGAAAAAATATGAATAGCCCACGATTTTAATCGTGGGTATTAATAATAGACAAGATAACCGCAGGGACCAGTCTGTTAATTATAACATAGATTTTATTCCCCTGCGGAATTAAAGAGAAGTTCTCGAAGAGTATATGTTCTTAAATTAATGTTTTTATTGATTTTGAGAATGAAAAATTTTATTGAAAAAATATAAATTTATGAAAAAAGTAGTTTATATAGCCATAATTATTTTATTAACAAGTGCTTGTGCATCACAAAAAGTTGTTAATTCAAGTTTTAGTGTTGTTAATATTAAAAATGATACAAGTTTTACACAAAATGCTTTGATTTATGCTTTACCAAGAACTGTTATTAAAGTAAATGTCGAAATTTCTAAAATTGAAAGTTATAGAGGTCCGTATTGTCAATATGCTAAAAAATATCTTGGCATTGATGATGATGCTGTGATTTTTTCCGATAATGTAAGTTATGATATTTCAAATATAGATATTGAAAGTTATTCAGAACCGGACACAAATTGCTTCTTTTTAGTAAAATCGCAAAATGATGAAATGGCTAATTTATTAAACCTTTCACAAAATGGTTTGTTGTTATCAATTAATAAAAATATAGATGATGAGGAAAAATATCAAAAAACAAATTTTTATAAAAAGTATGATGATGACTTCTTTTTTATAAATCAATCTGTAAAAAGAAATCTTCAGGAAATAAATAAGAAAGAATATAAAATTGTTAAGAACGATACTTCAACCGTTAAGATACCTTTTACAAGGAGATACACAGTTTTGAAAAGCACTGAATTAAAAGCCGAAGAAGCAGCAAATTTTATTATTAAAATCAGGAAACGTAAGTTCAAATTAATTTCGGGTATGTATGAAAAATTTCCTGATGGAGAAGCTGTCGAACGTATGATTAAGGAGATGGATAAATTAGAAAATGATTATCTCGCTTTATTTATTGGCAAACCAATTGAAACAAAACAGAAATACACATTAAACTATACACCTGATGAGAGTTTAGAAACCAATCAAAACATATTATTTTATTTTTCATCTGATAATGGTGTATTGATAAATAAAAACATTATAAATCGCACTATTGCCAATAAGCAAATTAGCGGTTATCCTATTATTATTGATGTTGAAAATCTGGATTTTACAAATAAATTAAAAAGTAGTTCGGAGGAAACACAATTACAAACAAATAGTTTTTTTTATCGTATACCCGATTATGCCAATGTTCGTATAATAAAAGGTAATAACGTTATTGCATCAAAAAAAATGTTAATCGCTCAATTTGGGAAATTAGCTTCACTGCCAAAAGATTTAATTAATAAAAGTAAGATTGAATTTTATAAAGATTATGGTTCAATAAAATCTGTTAATAAATAAAAATTAATTTTTGTGCGAAACTAATTTTGCCTAATTATGTTTGAAAACAAGACTGAATTTGTTATTCAAGGTTTAAAATATGAGACTACTCCGAGAACTAATGTTATCAATTTGTAGCCGCTTAGCGGATTTGTAATAAACTGACGTACAAATTTATAGCTTTTAGTCTTTTTGTAAAGTTAACCGCTTAGTGGCTTTTTGGAGTAGATTCAACCATTAATAGATTTTATTGTTTAATCAATTTTCCTGTGTCAATTATATTCTCTTTATTTTTTATTCTGTAAATGTAAATGCCTTTTGTTAAACACGAAATATTAATTTTTGTTTGAGATGAAGTTAATTGTTTTGACAATATTAGCTTGCCTGCAATATCATATAATTCTATTTGTTTTGCTTTGCTAGCAGGCGAAAGGTTAATGTTAAAAGAGTTAGTTGTAGGGTTTGGAAAAAGCACATAATTTTTTGGCTCAACTACTTTGTTTATTCCAGTAGTTTGATAATTACCAAGAGAATCTACTTTTAACAGATACACACTTAAACTAGTATGTTTTTGTTTATAATCGTGTTTTACGCCTGTAATTAAGCAACCTCCATCTTGCGTAGCAACCACACTACTTGCATGATAACAAACATCACCACCATAATATTTCTGCCATTTTAGATTTAAGGTAGAATCATATTTATTTAATAAAATCCATGAAGGCTCTTTTTGCCAAGGAATAGCTGTATAAGGAATTATATTAGAAGTTCCTACATGAAAAATATTGTTTTTGTCAATAAAATCAACAGCATTAAAAGCATGGCATTCAGTAGTATCTGGTTTGCCTGTATAATCATCGACTATCAAAGTGTTTGTTGAATCATCCATTATAGCGATTCCTAAATCATGGTCCCACATAGAAGCATCATTATTTATTTCATAACTTAATAAATATTTATCAGCTGACAACCATTTAGCAGTTGTAATATTCATTGGGGAAATTGGTTCTCCAGATGTTTGATATGGTGCCGCATAAGCAGTATCTACATTAAAATCTGTATCGAGCATATTAATTGCAGGCCAACTAAGATCCATGGTTAATCCATTATCACAAAATAACCTGTAACCCGAAGAATCCCTATTTTCCAATATAGTAAAATCATTAAAAGCATAACTGTTTTTAAAATATTTCATTCGTACAGAATCCCCATTTTCTGTAAACTCAAAAATAAATGGAAAATGATAAACTCTTTGCCCATCAACTCGCATAAAATATCCTGCCATAACAAAATTATTTTTATAATTTCTTATAACATTAAAATTACCAAGATCTCCATAAGGCTGATAATACTGTTTTTTTTCAATTACTTCAAAATCAGAATTTAATTTTAATACCGCAAGTTCTCTGTATTCAGAAGTATCTGATTTAACCATACCTGTACACACAAAATTATTGTCATTTGTCTTGTTAACAGTATATATATTAATGGTGTCGCGGTTAATTTCTTTTTGTTTTACAATTTCTCCCTTATTGTTAATTTTTATTAATATTGAATTAAAATTATCATCGCTGTTACCTTGGTGATGCAACATAACTAAACCTCCGTCATCTGTTTTAATTGGTTTGTCGCTTATACAATTAATTAAATACAAAGGGTCTGTAAATTCTCTTTCAAAAGTATATTGAGCCGTTAAATTAAAATATGTAAAAAATAATAATATTAATAATATTTCTTTTTTCATTATAATGATTTGTTTAGTTAAGGATACTATCAAAAAATGATAGTATCCTTTTAATTATTTATTATAAAGCTCTGCGTAATGTTTCATCAGGAGTAGGTAATTTTCGAAGTATTCCAACTCTTAACTCACCAATATGTTCGTATGAAGTCCAAGAATAATTGGAAGGATAATCCATTTCACATTTATAAATAAAACTCTTATAGGTTTTATTTGAATATTGGTTGTCTAATAAGCTTTTGCAAATGTTATATCCGTTAATGTAAAAGAAGTCCATATCGTCGGGGCTTAGGCATGGAGATTTTTGCCATATTGAGTTATAATTATTGTATTTACGAAATATGCGATATTGCCATAATGAGCCGGCCGGTGCAGGATAATAACTATAAATAAGTGTTTTTTTATATTGATTATCCCAATAATAACCTAGGTAAGTATGGGGACGATAAACACTTTTTAATTTCGCAGCTATTGATGCAGTTAAAACCGTTGATGCATCTTGTCCAACAGATTGTCCTTCATAATCGCCACATCTCCCTTCGCCACCAATAGCATGCCACCAGTCATTAGAGCTGTAATCATTAGTTATATTTGTACTTTTATTTTCATTCCAAGCAACAAAATCAGAATAAACTTTAATATTATAATTCCCTTTTTCTTCAACTAATTCCAAATCAGCTGATAAAAGAGCTTTCTCTGTCATGTTAATGCTATTTTTAAATTCACGAAGGCTATCAACTATTTGCTTGTAAACCTTTGTAACTTCAGCTAATGAAACAGAGTTTGCATTAGAATTAAAATCAACTGAAAAAGAAATGTTTATTATTTCATCATCTTCATATTCCGGTCTGCCATAAGTCATATTTACAGTACCTTCCATTAACGATACTGCATCATCTAAAGTCAAAATTTCATCTGTCTTTAAATTACTTTCCATGTTGTTTCTGAATTTCAAAAGCTCGTTAGCCCTTGCCAAATCTTCGTTTGACACATTTGCATTAGTGGTTAGTTCTTTGTCTTTTTGACAACTTGTAAAATGCAATGTAACAAATGCTACTACAATTGCAAAAATAATAAAAGTTTTTTAGTTAATAAATAGTTTATTTATACTTACAAATTTCAAAAAAAAAAAAAACGATTTGCAAAATTATTTTTAGATGTATTTTAATGTTTAGCAACATTAAAATAATTTTAACATTATATTTGTATGGATTTACTAAAAAAATTATCCACGAATAGTCGAATGATTTTTAGCGACTTTTTGGAGAGGATTTCGATGTTAAATTGCTAAATTATTATTTGTCTTTTTTATAATAGCAATAAAACAAAATTGTAATATATTTACTTTGAGAAATTAAAAATATTATCATGAATTTAATTTATATATTTTTTCATTAAACAATATTTTTTAATTTTAGAATAGTTATATCTATATTTGTAGATTTTTATATAAAATATTAAATTGAAAAACATGAAAGGTTTGAAAATAATTGTTCTTGCTAAGCAAGTTCCTGACACTCGGAATGTTGGTAAAGATGCCATGAAAAGTGATGGTACTATTAACAGAGCAGCATTGCCGGCAATTTTTAATCCCGAAGATTTGAATGCTTTAGAGCAAGCCTTGCAATTAAAAGATAAATATAAAGGCTCAACAGTATCTATCGTTACAATGGGTCCCGGACGTGCAGCTGATATAGTTCGTGAAGGATTGTTCAGAGGTGCCGACAACGGATTTTTATTAACAGATAGAGCTTTTGCTGGTTCCGATACTTTGGCAACATCTTATGCATTATCTTGTGCTATAAAAAAATTAGAGCCTTTTGACATTATAATTTCAGGTCGTCAGGCTATTGATGGTGATACAGCTCAGGTTGGACCACAGGTTGCTGAGAAATTAAATTTGCCTCAGGTTACTTATGCTGAAGAAATTTTATCTGTCGAAAATAAAACGGTTAGTATTAAACGTAGATTAGAAAGAGGTGTTGAGCTTGTTACTGCTCCTATGCCACTTGTGATTACTGTTAACGGTTCTGCTGTAGATTGTAGAGTTAGAAATTCAAAATTATTGATGAAATATAAACATGCGAAGACTGATAGCGAGTTACAAAATGAGTCTGATGATTATATTAAACTTCAAAAAGAAAGAGCTTATCTTCAAATAAAAGAATGGAATGTGTCTGATGTTGATGCAGACAAAGAAGCCTTAGGACTTTCTGGTTCTCCAACCAAAGTAAAACAAATTGAAAATGTTGTTTTGCAAGCTAAAGAATCTAAGAAATTAACATCTGATGACAAAGATATTGATTATTTAATTAAAGAACTTGTTGAAAATCATACTATTGGGTAAGGTTTGGGCAAAGTGCTAGTTTTATTTAGTAGAAACTTAAATTTATAAAAAAGTGAATAACGTTTTTGTATATTGTGAAATAGAAGAAGGAATTGTTGCTGATGTTAGCTTAGAACTTTTAACCAAAGGTCGTGATTTAGCTAATCAACTTAAATGTGAGTTAGAAGCAGTAGCAATAGGATATAATCTAAAAGAAATTGAAAAACAAATTTTCCCTTATGGAGTAGATAAACTTCATATTGCTGATGATAAAAGATTAGAGCATTATTTAACTCTTCCTTTTTCATCAATAGTAATTAATTTGTTTAAAAAAGAAAATCCGCAAGTTGCATTGTTTGGTGCAACCACTGTTGGAAGAGACCTCGGACCGAGAGTTTCTTCAGCTTTGGTTAGCGGACTTACTGCAGATTGTACAGGTCTGGTTATTGGTGATTATGACGACCCTAAAACTAAAAAGACTTATAAAAATTTATTATATCAGATTCGTCCTGCATTTGGTGGTAATATTATTGCAACCATTGTTAACCCTGAGCATCGTCCTCAAATGGCAACTGTGCGCGAAGGTGTGATGAAAAAAGAAATTTTTAAACAAAATCACTCAGGTTCAGTAATTAACATTAATGTTGATGAGTATTTGAACGATACGGATTTTGTTGTCAAAATTATTGAACGTCATATTGAAGCAAATAAAATTGACATTAAAAAATCATCTATTATTGTTGCCGGTGGCTATGGCGTTGGCTCAAAAGAAAATTTTAATTTGTTATTTGAGCTTGCCGATGTTTTGGGTGGTGAAGTTGGTGCTTCTCGTGCTGCTGTTGATGCCGGTTATGTTGAACACGACAGGCAAATTGGTCAGACAGGAGTTACAGTAAGACCAAAATTATATATTGCCTGTGGTATTTCAGGACAAATTCAACACCGTGCCGGTATGGAAGAATCCTCAATAATTATTTCTGTTAATACTGACCCAGAAGCTCCTATTAACAGTATTGCCGATTATGTTATTAATGGCAATGTTGCTGAGGTTTTACCTAAGATGATTAAATATTATAAAAAGAATTCAAAATAGTTTTAATAACTAACTTTTAAGAAAATGGCTAATTTTTATTTAGATAATAAAGACTTAAAATTTCATTTGTCTCATCCTTTAATGAAAAAAATTATTGCTCTTAAAGAGCGTGATTTTATCGATAAGGAAAAATATGATTATGCACCTCTCGATATTGAAGATGCTGCTGATAGCTACGACAAAGTTTTAGAAATTGTTGGCGATATATGTGGTAATATTGTTGAGCCAAATGCAGAATCTGTTGATGCTGAAGGTCCTGAAGTTATTGACGATCATGTAAAATATGCTCGAGGTACTCAAGAAAATTATGATGCTTTGGTTAAGGCAGGAATGATTGGTATATCGTTACCAAGAAAATATGCAGGCTTAAATTTCCCTATTGTTCCTTATATTATGGCTGCTGAAATCGTTTCGAGAGCTGATGGTAGTTTTAATAATATATGGGGTTTGCAAGATTGTGCAGAGACTATTC
>QMPG01000742.1 GCA_003648455.1 Bacteroidota bacterium | reverse complement strand
CGTTTGCTATAATTTTTTTCTACTTACTTTTTTTTTTTCTGTTTCTGTTTTTTTTTTGCGGCTGCCAACCGATAACTTTCAACATTAAGTTCTATTATTACGCTGTGATGAACTAATCGGTCGATTGCTGCTGCTGTTATCATTGGGTCTTTAAATATTTTTTCCCATTTAGAAAATGGAAGATTACTTGTTAACATAATACTTGCTCGTTCATATCTGTCGGCAAGAAAAGTAAACAAAACCTCCATTTCTGTTTTGTTATGTTGGACATACCCTATGTCATCAATAATTATGGCATCAAATTTAGCCAGTTTTTTTAACGTCTTATTAAGTGTCAGTTCGCGTTTGGAAATAAGAAGTTCATGTACAAATTGGCTGCATGTAGAAAATAAAATTCTTTTATTGTTTAAAATAAGTTCATGAGCAATTCCACATAACAGATGAGTTTTTCCGCTTCCCGGATTTCCAAAAATCAAAATATTTTCTTTTCTTTCTAAAAAATCTCCTTGTAAAAGTGCTTTGGCTTTTTGAGTTGCTGCCATTGGAATTCTTTTAAAATCATAAAGTTCCAATGTCTTTTCCAATGGTAATTTTGATTCTTTCAACAATCGGGCTATGCGGTTGTTAAATCTTTGGTCATGCTCAAACTGCAACAGTTCCAACAGAAATTCTTCGTAACTATGTTCGTTTTGAGTTGCTCTGTTTACTGCATCTTTATAATAATTTTTCATAGACGAAAGCCGCAAATCTTTCATTAATAATTTTACCTTTTTTTCTAACGTGTTTTTTTCAGACATAATTTTTTTAATAATTAAATTTAGTTTTTAGTTTACAAATTATCATAATCAGACAGATCCGGTTCCGAAACCTTTGTTTCCATAAAATCATTTACCGGGTTATCTGCTTCAATCATTTTTTTTACTTTATCCAAACTTATTTCTTCTTGTGAATTTAACAACGAATTGAGAGCTTTATTTACTTTATCTTCCGAATTAAAAGCAGCCAGATTAAGAATTTCAAGATAAGTTTTAGTTCCGGATAGTCCGGTTTCTTTTTTTAACCGGTCGTAAGCCATCCTAAAATATGTGGTTGGAAACATATCTGCTTTATAATAATAGTTTTCGAACGCTCCGGGTTTTCTTATAAACCATTTTATTACATGCCGATAATTTATTTTGTGTGAAATTTCGCCAAATATTCTGTCGAAACTATTCATTAATTTATCGCCGTACCACACCTCTACTCTATTAGAAAAAAGATGTGCCATAATAGTTTCGCCAATTAATTTTGCCTCTACGGAATATGTTTTTTTGCCCACTCTTATAGTTGAACCCGAACCTACTTTTGTTTTTTCTTTTTTTACAGCCGGCAACTTTTTTGCAGGTAAAGGTTTTAGCTTTTTCTTTTCTATCAAAAATTTTTCATGTCGATTGGAGTTCTTTTTTTTATTAATTTTTTTTAGAAACTTTTCCAGCTCTTCATAGTTCTTAAAATTATAACTGCCACGCATTTCTAAAGCATGGATTATTGATTTTTTTAAATGACCGTGCATTACTTCTACTGTTCCGTTTTCGTTTGGACAACGCACATTTGTATTCTGACTTTCTGTTTTGTAATGTGACATAAGTGATCTGTAACGATCGGTGAGATGGTCGCGACTGCAATTTTTATTAATCGCTGCCGTTAAACTGTCTGTTTGATGTTTGAGCGGAACACCTCCTGATGCAAAAACAGCGTTCTGAAATCCACTGCTTAAACTCTCAAAACTTTCGCTTGCACATAGTTCAAAATATTCCCATTTAGAAAAAGTGAGAACATAGTGGAATAAAAGGCTTTCGCATAAAACACCATCAACTCGAATTCCTAAACCATTCAAATGAACAAAATCTGTTTGTGCAAGTTCTCCGGGATTATGTTTTTGTTTAAAGAAAATTTCTTTGTCTTTTCCTTTGGTTGCTCGCCAGTTTTTAACCAATCGTTGAAAAGATCGCAACTGACTGTCGGAAATTTTTCCGGGATATTTGTTCTGAAAATATTCAAATAATTCTTTAGCAACAAAATTCCCTTCTTCTGTTTCGCTTTTTAGACGTTCATCAATTTCGTCATAAATATCATAAAACGGCGATTGCCGGGTTAGATATTGACGTGGCGGACGTGTGTCTATAATTTCGCTTGGCAGTCTGACTTCGTTTAGAAGATACTTGCGAGCTGTATTTTCACAAATATTAACTTTAGACGCTGCCTGCTCTACATTTATTTTTGGATTCATAAATACCAACCTCAACTTTTTTACTTGATTATCAGTTATCATAATTATTACAAATTTCGGGGTGAATTTTAATTTGTAATAATTATATACTTTACCTCAAATCTAGTTGTCGTTGGTCGGCATTTCTAATTGTCGTTATACAAGAAATACAATATCAGATATTATGAAAAATATGTTTGGGAATAATGAGACGTTCTTTCAGAGGATTCCAATAAACCTATGGCTAAAAGCCATAGGCTAATATTAAACGTGCCTTTAGCACGTTGTTACAAATGATTTATACTTT
>QMPG01000741.1 GCA_003648455.1 Bacteroidota bacterium | reverse complement strand
TGAGAACTCAGGATAGTTTATCCAGTAAGAAGCAAACTTCTGTTCAAGTTCTTTGCGAGAACTTGAATCAATGGCTTGTTGTGCAGTTTCTTGATTTATGTTTTCCACTAAAACCTGAAATCCTGTTTCTTGCTTTTCTTTTGGGAGTGTTTGAAGATCACTGAAAGCTGAATATGACAGATGATTTCTGTCAAGGATTATGGTGAATTCTTTAAGAGAATCTAAATTTTTATAGGTGCTAGTAAATGTGACTAAATCACCAAGTGCTAACGATTTGTATCTGCCTTTTCCTTCTTTCCCATGATAATACCTGCCATTCGGACTTGTTGTACTATTCTTTTTGTCAGAACCCCCAAGTGTTCCAAAAACATGCTGTGCTTTCATGTAATCAATTCCATGTCCGTTATCTTTAACTTTTATTGTTTCAATGCCACCAAGTTTGTTATTTGTGTATTCAACGTTAATTTGTGTTGAGTCAGCATCAAGTGAATTCCAAAGTAATTCTGAGATAGCAGTTATTCCATTAGCTCTAGTAAGTGATTCAATGTGGTCATTTTCCACACCTAAGTCGATTCTTTTTGTCATGGTTTTTCTTTCTTTAAGCTTGTTGCCAACTTGTTTATATGCGGAATAAAGTTACTCATATTCCTAATTATTTACCTGATAACAGGAGCTTTTTGTTGTCAGGGTGCTCTTTATCTCTTCCGTTTTTTCTATTAAAATACCTCGCCGGTTTTTTTGGTGGTCAGGAAATCTTGTTAATATGGCAACGGATAAGGGCACGTTTAGCAGGGTTAATAGAGTATCTGCTAAATTACAAAAATTTTATGCTTAAAAAATGGGTAAGTTGTCTTCAGGTAGACAGGTTGGCAAAAAACATACTCTTTTGCAATTTTAGGTTTGAGTGTTGGCTTGATTGAATTGCAAATGTGCTTGGCTATCTACATAGGTTAATTAATAATTTCTGCTCTAATACCATATAAGTAAAAATGAAGTTTTATTTTGACATCCTGACCAATTACATATTTACTATAATCACCTTTTACAAGTCTGAATGTTTGTTGTAATCTAGAAACTTTTATTGCTTTATATTTACTATAATCACGCTTTTTGATTTTTCCATTAAATATTTGTTCTTTACCGTCTTCATTAAGCCATAAATAATGAAATTCAGGATTTAAACTGTGATATTTTGAATTAATCTCTTTTAAAGATTCTCTGCCAAAATGGAAATTATGATTATACGATTCTGCTATAAAATTATAGTAATAAAATCTTAATGGACTATTTTTTTCAATTATTGAATGGTTTTTTGAAAGTTTAAATAATAGGCTTCTATTCTCAGGAATATGTAAATTTTGACCATAGTATTTAAAGAGGAACTTAACTACTTCATTATTATCAAGATAACCTGTCATTTCTGAAATCAAATCTGTATAAATAGTATTTGACTTTTCAGATTTTTCTTCATAGTAGAAATATAGCAAAATACAGGCATATGGCCTTAAATTTAGGTCTGAATATAAATCATCCAAGTAAGCTTTGTAATTTTTATTGTTTGATGTTTTTTTAACATATCTTGCATAATCAGATTTGAGATTAAATAATCTATCAAGCTGTTCAGTTACAGCGGTTGAACCTAAATCAAACAGTTCTTCTATCTGTATCCTTTTTTGAAGTTCTTCTTCATTATCGAATTCGATTTTCTCTAATTGCCATATGAGCATCATAATATATCCATCATAACTATAAACTGAAAAAGGGTCAAGTATTTGTTTATATTCAAATAAGGATTCTGCTTCATTTAAATATGTGTAAGTATAATTTAGTTGAGATTCTTTTTCATAATATAATTTTGCCAATTCAAAATTTACTACTGCTCTACGATGAACAAATCTATGATTCTTATAATCAAGTAATGATTCAGCATAAATTAATAATTCATGTGCTCTCTTTAAATCAATTATAGTTTTTCTTGATTGTAAATTAATACTATAATTAAGGATATAATAAGGGTCATCTGAAAGTTGACTATATCCTTTATCATACAATTTGTTTATTTTTGAACTTGAGTAAGCGTTATTACGGTAAAAAGATTTAAGTAAATTTGTAATCAGATACGAATTTCTTGTACCTACATCAATAGAATGAATTATCTTTTCATACAACTTATATTGTTTTTCTTTGCTCGGAACCAATTTATTTATCAATTCATCTGCAATTATGGGATGTTTAGTTCTAAAATAAATATCTGGATCTGTTCCTGACGAATTAACATTCTCTTGAATTAAAATACCTTTGCCTTCAATTCTTATAACATTGTTTGTGAAATTTTCCCAATCTCCCCCAATTATTTGCTTTAATATTGATGCCGGCATATGTAATTTATACCTATGCAATAATGCTGTATATAAAAAAGCCTTTTGTGCTTCTTTTGAAAGTTGGTTATATGCCCCTATCAAATCATTTACATGTGTTCCATTTGATACAATTGACAATAACGTGATAAATGAATCATTATCATATTGAGACTTTATTTTGTTAAGGATTCTGTTT
>QMPG01000740.1 GCA_003648455.1 Bacteroidota bacterium | reverse complement strand
CTTATTTATCAATGTGTTGATAGTTTTTTATCAAAAAATTATTATACCCAAAATTGAGTGTATTACATCTAACAAAATAAAGATATAATACATTTAAAATCAACACGCAAAGCAAATATTTAATTTTTTAGCGTAAATAATGCCTGTTAATACCTATAAACTAATATTTTAACTCTTTATCTATAAATTTTAAAATTCTCTCGGTTGCTTTTCCGTCCCAAAATGGAGGAATTTCGCCTTTTTTATATGTTTCGTTTTCGATTGCCGATATCTCGGATTTTATTTTATCTAAATCGAACTCAATTAATTTATTTGTTCCCATTGTAATTGTAATAGGTCGCTCGGTATTGGGACGAAGTGTTAAACATGGAACTTGCCGAAATGTACTTTCTTCTTGTATTCCTCCGCTATCGGTTAAAATAAAACTACAATTTGCAATTAGTTTTTGAAACGAAAAATAATCCATAGGTTCACCAAGAATAAGATTTTTAATTTTATTAAACTCATCGAACAAATTAAACTTTTTAAGATTGTTTACTGTTCGTGGATGTATGGGGAATACAATTTTGTAATTTTCGGATAAATGTTGAATTAATGATAACAGTTTCTGAATTTCTACTTTTACATCAACCAATGCAGGACGATGTATTGTCATTAATACAAATTTTTGTTTTTCGAGTTTTAAATCGTTCATTATCGACGATGCCTGAATATCTTTCTCAAAAGCTACCATTGTATCAATCATTGTATTACCAACAAAAATCGGCTTCCCGTGTTTTTTTTCTTCTTGTAAATGGTCTATTCCTGATTGCTCGGTAATAAAATAATAATCGGTAATTTCGTCGGTAAGGATACGGTTTATTTCTTCGGGCATAGTACGATCGAACGAACGTAAACCACTTTCGAGATGAGCAATTTTTATCCCTAATTTGTTTGCAGTCAAGGCTGCTGCAAATGTTGAGTTTACATCGCCGGGAACAATTATTAAATCGGGAGTAAATTTATTTGTAATAATATCTTCTAAACGCAGCATTATTTCTGCCATTTGTGTGTTTGGCGATGCTTGTGGAATATTCATAAAATAATCGGGTGTAAGTCCAAATTGCTCAAAAAATATATCCGACATTTTTGCATCGTAATGTTGACCGGTATGGGCTATTTTTATTTCTAAATTTTTATATTGCTCGGCAACTCGCTTAAACTGAGTAACTTTTATAAAGTTTGGACGTGTTCCTATTATTATTAGTATTTTTTTCATTGATTTATTTTTTTATAAATTTCAGGAAAACGTTTTGGAAAATATTCAGGTAAGTATCCACTAAATAATTCTATCTTATTTTTTACTATTTGTAAAATATATGTGTATTTTTCGTTGTAATTAGAATTGTCAATTATTAATATATTTTCAAAATAGTTATAATATGAATTTATATTTTTATAACCAGCTTTCCATTTTATATCTATGGTTTTATTGTCAACAAAATGACCTTTATTTTCTATTCTTACTTTTATTCTATCCCTAGCTATTGTTTGATTTTCTATACAAAAAAAGATAATATTTAAAGTGTATCCATTTTCTTTAAATTTATTGGGCCAATAAAGAGGTTCTATATCAAAATTTGTTTCGTAACAAAAATCTTTTTTATTACTTATCGCTGTTTTAATAGCATCCTCAAAAGTTTTGATTGCTTTATCTTTTGCAAATTTGCTTCTTAGTTCACTATCCTCTATTTGATTGTAAAATGCAAGTTCAGTTTTATTAAAATCAAATGATTTTACATGCTTAGGAATTAAAGATTTTGCAAAGGTAGATTTACCCGAACCATTACAACCTGCTATAACATATAAGTTAGGCATTTTGTTTTAAAGTGGTTCGTAATTTTTTACTTAATCTATTTATGTGTTTAGTTTTTTCAAATATCCTATTTTTAGGAATAACTTCTTCTTTTAAGATTTTTTCTGCAATCTTAGTCTGTTCTTCAATTGTCATTCCTGTTTCTAAAATAGTAATACTCATATTTTTTATTTTTAACAAAGTTACAATTATATTTTTTATCAACAAAATTAGTGTCTAATATAGCAGGGCAAACTCATACTTTATATTTTGTTTATTCGTTTATCTGTTTATTTGTTTAACAACTAAATGTTTACGTAGGTGTAAAGATGTTATGTAGATTTATTAAAGATAAAATAATAATGTTAAACAAATCAGCAATTAAACAGTTAAACAATCGCAACTACCAAATATATAGGTAGATAATTACGAATAACATATAGGTTAAATGAAAAGTGTGCGTCTGCCCTGATGATTAATTTAAGACTTCAGCATCTATACTTATTATTTGTACTTTTGCAAACTATTTAATTTAGTTAAAATGAGCAATATATTAGCAATTGTAGGACGCCCAAATGTGGGTAAATCTACCCTATTCAACCGCTTGATTAAAAATCGTCAAGCCATTGTGGAAGAATCTAGCGGGGTTACTCGCGACCGACACTATGGAAAGTCTGATTGGAATGGAAAAGAATTCTCCGTTATTGATACTGGAGGTTATG
>QMPG01000739.1 GCA_003648455.1 Bacteroidota bacterium | reverse complement strand
TTTGTTTTTCAGTTTTGCCTAGTTAGACGGCCAGCCTTCGCAGATTTCCGTTTATGAAACCACTAAAATGCAGAACTCATTGCGCAGCCAGTTGAGCTGACTTTTACCATTTGGCACAACGTTAAGTATATGGTTTTGTGGCGGTTTTCGGAGCGCCAAACTTTCAATTTTCGATAATTTATATTTACTGCTATAAACTTCATTATCAGCACTTACCCGCCATAAACTATATACATTGTTACCCAACGTATTTTATTTTATTAATGTCAATCTTGCTGATATTTTTTCGTCAATTATATCAGAATATTCTTGTTCAAATTTCTTTTTAACAGTTTTATCCTTAATGCTTAATTTAGTAGACAAATAACCCAACTTTCTTTTATTTAATTCAATTAGTTCAGACCATTCTAAAACGTAAACTTCAATGTTTTTATCTGTTTTCTTATCAAACATAAAAGGATTATCAGGATACCTTTCTCTTCGTGATTTGGTTTGAGATTTAGCATACTTTGTTAATTTAGACGATATAAGAATTAATTTGTATTTTACCTTATTAGCCGGAAGACCCGAATTTTCTTCAATCGTAAAAGCATACCTATCAATTTGGGTAATTTCTTTCTGACTTATTGCACAATTTGGTGCTTTTAATTCGACAATCATTATTTCTTTTTCTCCATTATCCGTAATTTTTTCATTGAAGAAAAATAAATCTGTAATATCATTTAATCCACTATCATCAATTTTTATTAAGTTATCTTCTTTTTCACTTGGCAAATAATCAAAATATTTGGTTCTTATTTCGTTTAGTGTTTTTCCTATTTGCTTGTCCGACCATAAATATGGCGTTCCATTATAACTTTCACCAAATAGCCAAAGTTCTTTTTCAATTATCTTATGTAATTGACTTCTCTCTTTTAAATATTTTGCTAATTCTCCGTAAGTCAATTCGTAAAGAAAATCTAAAAATTCAAGTTTGTCTGAAACTTTGCTTGCAAATTGAACAACATCTTCTAAATCAGTTTTTTGTAAAAGGTTATGAAATTTTTCAATGCTTTCATCGGAAAGTTTAAGCACTTTGTCAAAAATGAATTCAATGTTTCCATTTCCAATTGCTTTGTCTAATAATGGATATAAGAAATTTCTTATTTTTTCATCTTTTTGAATTAGCCTGTGTTCATCTTCTAAAAGATATGCTACTTTCTTGAATAAAACTTCTTGTGTTTTTGATGCTGGCTTTTCATCAATATAGGGGTAGTATTTATCTTTTTCTAAACTATTAAGAAATTTATCAAATCTTTTATTTTTTGCTTTAAAGAAGTCATTTATAACTTCTTTAACTGAATTTTTTAAATTCTTGATCTCTTCTTCACCTAAATTTTCAATGTCTAAATTCCTAAAAAGGTCATTATTTAAAAATGGTGAGGAAACATAAATAAACCAAGTTCCCAAATCTGGGGTATACCAATCTGATGAGTATGTATATTCGTGAGCAACACTTTTTAAATCTTCATTATCGGTTTGATAAAAAACTTTTACTTTATTTAAAGATGATTTAATATTGTAAAAATAAAAATCAATTTTATTCTCTTTCCCTTTTCTATCAATGTAGTCAATTGTTTTTTTAGAAGGTTTTCCAATTACAAAATCATTCCTTTTTAACTCTACACCATTTACAACAAACTTGACAATATTATGAAAAATCTGGAAAGGATAATTTTCAAATATTGACTGATTAATATTTTGCTTTAAGAATTTCTCACTTATTAAATTTCTCTTGGGTATTTTTTCCTGTTTATTATGATGTAAATTTTCAATATTAACTTTGTAATATGTGCTTTTCCTTTGTTTATCATAATATTCAAAATCAACTTTAAATTCGGTTTCTTCTAATTGTGCATCTTGGAAATCTATTGTGTCTAATCCGAATTTAGTCAACGAAAACTCTTTTTTATCTTTGTCAAAACCAATAGTTTCAATGTGCATTAATTCTCCTATTTGTAATGCACTAAATCTACCTATTCCTTGTCCTTTTTGCTTTACTGTTGTGCCAATTTCTAAAACCCTATTGTCGAACTCATTAAATGGAACACCATACCCATTATCAAGAAGTTCAATACTCTTTAAAGGTGCTTTTAAGTCTGCTTGATTTACGTAGTCTATATTGACTTCAATCCTTGTTGCTTCCGCTTGAATAGAATTATTAATCAACTCTTTAAATGCTTGAAAAGTATCCTTATATTTTGTCAAAAGGTCTTTTATTACCCTTGTATTTGTCGTTATCTTTTTACTTGTTGTTTTCATTTTATTTATATGTTGGGTAACGGTTTGAATATGCGGCGTTTGGCATTTTGAAACACTTCATTTTCAAGTTACGACTAATTATATTTATTGCTAATACCTTCATATTTAGCACTATCTGCCAAATGCCGTATATTTTTTGTTAGTAGCTTTATTTAATTATTTCAATCTCTTTTACTAATGATAGTATCGGAATAGCTTCAACTTTTTCACCATTCAGTAAAAAAATGACGTCTTTTGTTTTCCCAATCATTTTTC
>QMPG01000738.1 GCA_003648455.1 Bacteroidota bacterium | reverse complement strand
TAGTATAAACATAATTAAAATATTTTAGTTTAACTATATAAACACCTTTTGGATAGCTACTCATGTTAAGCTCGTAATTAGAATGATAATAATTGGTATAAAGCAATTTACCGTTCACATCATATAACTCAACCTGTGTAGTTTTAATAAGAACATTATCGTTTTTTATGTGCAGAACATCTTTTACAGGGTTTGGAAATGTATTAAAAGGAACTTTTTTCTGCACCTGTGTTTTAATATCATCGTGATTAACCACCCATTTGAAAACGCCCTGATCATCGCTTGCAAAATAATAATTTCCTTCATCATCTTGAATAATATCTCTCACACCGCTCCATGGGAAGCCTTCTTTTTTAGTAAGATGTTTCCAGATTTCACCATCGTAAGTAAGAACTCCATGCTCTCCCAAACCAAACCATAATAAGCTGTCTTTATCTTCGTATATTGTGTAAATGCCATTTTTAAAATCAGAAAAAATCGTATCTTCAGGTAATTCCGTTGACAGAGACACAATATCAAACCTGTCGCCATCGTATTTTACAATAATTTCATTTTTTTTGGAATCTGTAAAGCTATATGCAAACCATATATTTCCTTTACTGTCTTGCAATATTTTATCAACAGAGCCTTTATCAAGAGGTGTAAATGTTTTCCAGATTTCCCCGTCATATCTACAAATTAGTCCATTCCACATATCATTAAAAGTAGCAAACCAGTAATTTCCGTCTTTGTCTTCAAATATATCATTTACTGAATTTAACAACGGGCTGTTATCGGAATTAAAATATGACCAGTTTTCACCGTCAAATTTTGCAGCACTGAGTTCAGAAGTGCCAATCCAAATATTGTTTTTAGAATCAATAAAGGAAGTCCAAACTTGATCAGTAATCCCGTTTTCATCAGTGTAATAAGTATAATTTTCGCCGTCATATTTTATTATTCCTTTACTATATGTTGCTATCCAGACATTTCCGTCTTTGTCTTTTTCAATTTTTTGAACATGGTTACTTACAAAACCGCTTGCTCTGTTATGAGTTGTCCAGTTTGTGCCGTCAAAAATGCTATATCCTCCACCAATTGTTACAACCCACAGTTTATTATTATCATAATATAATGTATTTGGGTGGTTTATTATATTTCCCAAATAATTTTTCCAAGAGTTGCCGTCAAAAAAATCTATACCTTCAGCCCCCCCTATCCAAATATTATCTGTTTTATCTTGAATAACAGATAAAGTCCAATTATCAGAAAGTCCGTTTGAACTGTCAAAGTGTTCCCAGTTTGTGTGGTCAAATTTGTATGCTCCGTTACTATATGTTAAAAACCATATATTATCATTATTGTCAATATACATTTTGGTAATTGCTTTTTGGTTTAATTTGTAAACATCAATAGTTTTCCACTCATTGTTTTCATGTTTTTGTAAACCTTTATCGGTGAGTATGTATATATTGTTATTCGAATCATTTTCAACATAAGCAATTTTATTACTGTTTAAGCCTGATGTATCGGTATAATGAAGCCAATGTGCACCATTATATTTCAATAAACCCTTGTCGGTACCTACCCATAAGTTATTGGTTTTGTCAACATGAACAGTGTTAATGAAACCTTCAAGAGCAGGGTCTGCATCAGAAAATTTCATTAAGCTGTCGTTTTCATATTTATATAGTCCTATAGGAGTAGCGAGCCAGGCAGTTCTGCTTGAATCTAATGCAAGGTCAAAAATATTAAACCAATAATTTATAAGTTTACTGAATTTTTTATTATCAATATCATATTAATAAAAACCACCTATATCTTCATAAGAGCTGTGCCATATTACATTATTATTGTCAATTGTAATATTAGTATATGTATTATCAAAGAGACTATCTATAAACAAATATTGTTGCCATTGCTCGTTTTTAAAACTGCTTAAGCCGAAGCCTGTTGCAAACCATATTGTGCTGTCTTTGTCTATTGCCATATCACCAACAATAGCGTCGATAGGCCCAATTGCAGGTGTGTTCGAGTGATTATAAATTTCCCAGGTATTTTGAGAGAATAATCCTGAAAAAGATAAGGTAAAAAATATTGTAAGAAGTAATGAGTATTTCATGTGTTTGTGTTTTTGTAGTAGGTTGATGTTTAGTTGTTTTTGTTTGTATTTAAGCTTTCGGATTGCAAATCCGAAAGAGCCGATTCGTAATTTTTATGTTTTTTAAAAGATGCCGGCTTTTAATTTAAAAAAACCGACATCTCAAAATTTATGATTTTTTTTTATTGTTTATTCTACCATCCAGGGTTCTGTGGAGGACCACTATAAATATCAAGAGTAACAGGTATTTCATAAATATAAGGATAATCTGATGCATGTACTGTTTTACTCGCCCATGCAAAATCGCCTCTAACATTTATTTCTACGGTTACGCTTTTATAGCGAATCCAAGGGATAGGTGTAATAATTTTTGTTGGGTCGCTTCCTACCGTACCTACGTAATTAAAAATTTTATGATGACCATATTGATCAATTCCATCAAAATCCACAGTCAAATCAGCATTTGGATTTTGTGTAC
>QMPG01000737.1 GCA_003648455.1 Bacteroidota bacterium | reverse complement strand
AATTTTCTTTGCTAATATTTTCAGATTTTTTCGTAACGCGGAAATCAACTCCATATAGGCTTCATCATCACTCGAATTGTTCATTTTTCCTTTATCATTTCTGCCTTGAAAGTACTCTCGAATATCATATAATGAGGCATTCACATTTACATTACTCTGTGAATGATAGTATTTCCATAATACACGCCCTGAGTCGAAAGTGTTTTTAGCTTTTTCTGAAAATTTAAGTGGTTCATTGGAGTTTAAGGATTGTTCTTCAAAAAGAGACATTTCTGAGGAAGTAGTCGGTTGTATTTTACCCTTTATGAAGTCTGTCATTAAGTTACTTGAAAATTTTTCTTTTGCATTTACTGCTTGCTCTGTAAATGGAAGCCAATTATTGGTGCCAAAATCGGATTTAAACCCATTTGAAAATAAGGTATATGTCAAGCAATCACTTTGAAAGATTTCATCACTTTTCCAATTTTCAAATGGAAATAAAAACTGTTCTCTATCATTTAGCCAAGTTGCTGGGATTATTTTTCTAGCAGCATAATAAATACAAGATTGTAATAAATTATCTTTAGTAATCTGCCAGTTGTGATTATCTGCTGGAACTTTCATATGAGGTTCTCCAAATCTCACTAATCTTTGATTTTGGAAGTCATTACCGACACCGATAATAGTAGCTAATGATTCTGACGAAGTATATCTAAAAGTTTTGACCCAATCATTAATGAATTTTACATCATCATAAGTCCAAATTGATTTCACTTCAATTAATTCTCCTTCTTCATTATAGACATCAGTTTCGAAGTTTTTCAATTCTATTTCTTGATTACTATTCCAAACCTTGAATCCAATAGGGAAACTTCCATCAACATTATCAAACGTTTTAGCAGGCACGATAAACATTTTCTCTAACCTTGCTCTATAGAATTGTCGGAATTTTTTAAACCTTGGTGCCTGTATATTTTTCAATGTAGAGAATTCTGCAATTCTACATCCTTTAATTTCGAAATATATTCTGGCAAGAAATTGTATATACAATTCTCTTTTAGTGTAACCCATTTGTTCCTTTTACTTATTATGTATTTTTGATATGGCTACTTGTTTACGACCTTGCCCTTTTCTATTATCAGCTTCTGCATAAGGTGGGTTTATGTAGATAACGAGCTTTTTACGTTTTTCTGAATCGTTGAGTATATCTTGAAGACCTTCAGGTAGTTTAGAAAAATCATCATTTAAGAAATCAAATTGGAAAACGTGACTTTCAAGTAAATTCGCACCATGGTTTATTCGGTCGAACATAACATTTACATCTGCTTGGTCTAAAGTACTTGCCCATATGTTGTATTTATTGGTTAGTCCTGCAAGTAAATTTCCTGTACCAGCTGCACAATCCCAAACGTAATATTCTTCTTGCCAGTTTTCGCCCAAAACATCTGCAATATATTTTTGAGAAAGTTCAACCCATTGTTTTGGTGTGAAGTAGGCTCCTTTTCTTTCTCTAATATCCTGTTGTACAAGCAAGTCTCTACGTGCAACAATATAATTTTGGAACTCCTTAATTGGTGGTCTCTTATATTTTTTCCAAAACTGCTCGTATGGTTTTTTGTTCTTATAATTGATAGTAGCATCAAACAAAGACTTTAAATCTTCTTTTGCGATTTCATAATGTCCATTTTGATAAACTACAAACAGGTCATCTTTTAAAGGTGTGTCATCTTCTGTAGAAGCTGTGTTATGGTCATCAACAAATAAGTCGGCTAAATAAAAATCACTATCAAAGATGTTTTGTTTTTTACCTTCGACAAAGTCAAAATTTATCAAAGGCTTTACTCGGTCGAGCCAACGTAGATAAATTGAAACAAAATTGTTCTTGTCAATTTGAATTTTTCCCCTTTCGGTGGCTTTTGCAATGTTATTTTTTATAAAGAATTTAAGTTCTTTATCATCCTTTCCAAAGTAGTATCTGTAACTTAGAGACGATAGTGAATTTTCAATTAAGTCTCTGATTTCCTTAAATTCTTTTGATTCGTGGTTACTTGGTGTAACATTCCAATTAAAGTCGTTTTTGAAAAACAGGTGTTGTACTTTTTGGTAAGGAACAAAGGAGATTTTTTCAAAATCAAATACACCAAGAAAAGCAGGCGGTAAGTGTTTGTCGAAAGTTCTGGCTTTACCGATTGTTAAAATCAACTGTGCAAACATTGCAACTATTTCATAGCTGCCCGTTTTTGCTTCTGCCCATAAGAGAGAATTATCACCGAAAATACTTTTTTGATTTTGGTCTTTAGACAATGTTGAGACACAGAAGTCGATATTTCCAACAATTTTTGTCGAGTCATATTTACTAAAGTAGTCTTGGCCTACTTTGTTCTTTAACTCTTCTTCTCTTATGTTTTTATATATCATTTATTTTATGTCTTATTTACGTAATTATTTTAATTGCTGGCAACGATTGGCTATGCGCAGTACAAAAGTGGAGCTTGCGGAACATTGTATTGCGTATAGCTGTTGTTATGTTTAGTTTTGCCTTTTCATAGTCTATTAATTCCTTTTTTTTCAAAACGTAGTT
>QMPG01000736.1 GCA_003648455.1 Bacteroidota bacterium | reverse complement strand
TGTCATCAACTAATGATGTAACCTTTAATCCGTATACCTTTCCGGTACCATACATAAATTGCCACAAACCTTTAGCACCTGCGTGTGACCCCGCTGCAGGGTTTAATGCCGATTCAACAATTGCAAGATGTTTAATCTCCAGTGGTATATCATATTTATCGAGGATCTCCTCAAAAAAAGGAAAATATATTTCAGCAAGTCCCAGCATTCTGGCAGTTAAATCCTTCTTTTTTACAGCGTAAAGATTTATAAAACTTTTAACTTCTTTGTTATAAGTTAACTCAATGGGTGTTTCAATATTTAAGGCTTCAATCCGCTGAGCATAAATTGAGTCGGGGTATTTCGGCACACTGCCTGCTGCAAAACTTTTAGTACTTATTCCAGAAGTATCAATATTAAAGAAATCTCTTTTGTAAAATTTAACAAATAACAAACTATCAAGAGTTACAAGTACTTGTGAATCTTTTATAAGTAGATTAAACTGACCAGCAGTGTCAATATTTTCACAAACAACAGGTTTTTTTTCATTGAGGATTTCTTCTTGTGAAATAGATGTTGAATCGTTAATGGGTGAACCGATTGTATCTTGACTTTGTTGAGCACTTAGTACATTAGAAAAGATAATTACGATTATAATAATATTAATTAATTTAAAAATATTCATATTACAATTAGAGTAAAAAATGTGTTTTTAGTTTATCAACGATAAAGATTGCAAAAATATATGTTTATGCGTTGTTGTTTTTAGCATTATCACATAATAAATCAACAACCAATAGTTAATTCATGGTAAACAAATTGGAAAAACAAAAACCTGAATTACATTAAGCAAAACAGGATTAGATATCTGTTAATGAAAAATTAAAGACCAATTTCCTTTTTAATTTCAGTAGTCCAATCTTTAATTCTCTCTATCGAAAGGTCGGGCTCAGTGTCAGAATCCAGTGCCAAACCATAAAAGAAACCATCCTTTTCGCCATCAGAATCAGTAAATTTATAGCCAGCCGACGGCCACATACCAATCATTTTAATATTCAGTTTTTTCATTTCATCATAATAGATGCCTAATCCATCAACAAAATGGTCAGGATATAACATTTGGTTACCCAAACCAAATGAAGTAGCAGTAATACTGCAATCATCTTTATTTTCTAGTTTCCTGAAAAACTTATTCCACTCATTGTCAGCTCTTGCATCATCCCAGTTTTCGGCACCGATAGTTGAATGACCCAATATCATTAATTCATAGTTTGCGATTGTATTAAAATCGAAACTGGCTAAATCGAACATGTCAATCATTTTTTTATCAAACATGCTATAAACATTTTTGGCAGCTTCTTCAACATTTCCACCTTTTCCCCAGTATAATAATACTATTTTTTTCATTTTCTATTTTGGATTTATTGCGGGTAAAAGTACAAATATTTGTTTAATCTATACGTTAAAAAAACATAGAAGACAGTACAAATTCAAACTAACAATAATATTAATATACTCTGCGTATATTTGCATAAACATTTTAATATTTTCATAGAAGCATAATGAAGAAATTTTACAGAATACTTGCCTATATTAAACCATATTACGGTTATGCCGGATTAAATGTAATTTTCAATTTGCTAACCATTGTTTTTTCGCTTTTTTCGTTTGCATTACTTATCCCGTTTTTGAACCTGCTATTTGGAATAAATGATTTGGTAATTGAAAAACCCGAACTGGCATTTAACACAAAGTCGCTACTTGATTCTTTGAACTACGAAATCAGCCAGGTGATAATAACCAGCGGTAAGGTACAGGCACTGGTTTATATTTGTATTATTCTGATTATTGCTTTTTTCTTACGAAATTTTGCCAGGTTTTTTGCGATGTATTGTATGGCCAATGTTCGTATTGGTGCCATAAAGGGAATAAGAAACGACATTTACAAAAAGCTCCTGATTCTTCCACTTTCGTTTTTTACGAAACACAAAAAAGGTGATATCATTGCCAGGGTTACCACCGATGTACAAGAGGTTGAGTACTCAATTATGAATTATCTGGAGATGATTATACGCGACCCGGTTACAATAATTGCATATTTTGCTTTTATGATAAGTATGAGTCCACAGTTAACAGTTTTCGTGATAATAATACTTCCTATTACCGGATTGATTATTGGACGAATCGGCAAAAGCTTGCGTAAACAATCGAAGATAGGAATGACGAAATTTGCCGGCTTGTTATCCACAATTGAAGAATCGATATCAGGGCTAAGAATTATAAAAGCTTTCAATGCAATTGATTACTCTGATAAAAAGTTCAGCGATGCAAACAATGATTATTCAAGCCTGCTGACCTGGATTTATCGTCGCCGTGATTTATCCTCACCATTAAGTGAGTTTTTATCATCGGTGGTAATTGTTATTGTATTGTGGTTTGGGGGTAAAATGGTACTGTCAGACAATCCAACAATCCATGCAGCTGATTTCATTACATACATAGTAGTTTTTTCGCAAATAATACCACCGGCAAAAACCTTCGCACAGGGATTTTACAGTATTCAAAAAGGAATTGCTTCTGCCGA
>QMPG01000735.1 GCA_003648455.1 Bacteroidota bacterium | reverse complement strand
AATGTAACGGTTGACGGAGGTTTTTCCGATGATGCCAATTTAGCATGGACAATTCATGGTGATGGATGGGGCTCGGAACCACATGAAATTACAGGAAATATCATAATAACAAGTGCCGGAGAACCTATTACATGGATTTCCCTTTCCGAAACATCCGGTAGCGCAACTGATCATTCAAGCAATGATGTAATTGTTTATTTCAATTCTAATGACCTTGAATGGGGAAATGTTTATACTTGCGAGATAAGAATAACAGATGATAGAGGAAGAAATCTTACTACTATACCGGTAACTCTTCATTATGCTCAAGATGGAAATGATAACAATCAGATTCCACTTGTAACAAAGCTTTCCGGTAACTATCCTAATCCCTTTAATCCTGAGACAACAATAGCTTATGAGATAAACAAAAACGGACCGATTAAAATAGACATCTACAATATCAAAGGTCAGCATGTAAAAGCACTTGTAAATTCAAACCAAAAAGCAGGTTACTACCAAAAGGTTTGGGATGGAAGAGATAGCAATGGCAAAAATGTATCTTCCGGAGTATATTTTTACAAACTTAGAGCAGGAAATACTTATACTTACACACGAAAAATGATTTTGATGAAATAGTGACATATGTCCCCTCGGGTTAGGATTATATTATAAATATAGCCCGAAGGAGGCATAATGAGAGAACGCAAAAATCCTTTAAGCAGGATGGAATTAAAGAGTTTTGAGGGAGAGTTTTTGTATGAATTAATCAATTCGTACGAACTTTCCCCGAAATTGAGCGAGCAGATATTAATTTCTGCAAAGATGAGTCTTCTGCGCAGCAAGGAATTACGAGAAGGTCAAATTGTTGCAGTTGTAATTGGTATTGGAGAAAAGAGTGGTAAACCGGTAGAAAAGATGAAAAAGAAAAAGGTAGTTCTGACATTGAACAATGGTTTGGAAGATATGTCTAACTTGAAACAATTTGGTAGAGCCGGTTTGCGTCAGGTAATAATCCAACGCATAACCGATGAAGCAATAGAGCAAGAGGGTGTGCTAAGTCAAGAAGACCTGAGCTATTATTTGAATTGTAGTCAAAGAACTATCAAACGGGATATTCAAGCGATTCATAAGCGAGGAATTATCGTAACAACAAGAGGAGTGCTCCATAATGTTGGAAGGGGACAAACGCATAAAGCCGAAATAATCAGACTTTATCTTGAAGATTATACTTATTCAGAGATTAAAAGGAAAACAAGACATAGCATCGGAGCCATCAAACGTTATCTTGAAAGCTTCAGCAAAGTTTTAATGGCAAAACATGTTGGAATAACTAATCTATCGGAACTTATTTCCATAACGGGTTTATCCGAATATTTGCTCAAACAGTATCTTCAAATAATATCTGATTCCGAATTAAATACAGTGATGGGCAGTAATCTTTCCGTATTATTAGAACAATCTCAGTATCGAATGGGTTTAAAAAAAACGATCACAGACGATGGCTTGAGAGCGGGAGTTTCGACGGGAGGTTGCAAATGAATCAGATTCGAGACCGTTATGAAAGTATCAACAAACGTAATTTTCGTAACGCTTTGATTAATCTCATGGAAACAGACTACAAAGTTTTAGGTTCACGTAAGATTTTAAGTATGCTGTCCGATGACATAGAATCTTTGTACATAGATTTTCATCTCTCTACATCCGATGTAGGTCTTGGTGAGATTGTTTTTCGCACTACGAAAGATGACGGACAACGCCAAAGTTATGGCAAGCGAACAGAAGATTATTCCGGCACAACCGTCATTCTTCCCTTAATAACGGAAGAAGATGTAGAACGCCGGATTTATTATAAGAAAAACGATAAAAACAGCAATTACAAGCATCGACAATCACGTGATATAGAAACAATGGTTCGTCTATTAGAATCAGCCAAGCAACAAGGGGGACTTTTAAGTGGAGCCGAATTAAGTGTTTTGCTGAATCGCAGTTTGACCACTATCAGAAAATATTTATCCGAATATATCAAAAAAACCGGCAAGATTCTTCCCTTGAAAGGTTATGTTCTGGATCAGGGAAGTTTACCAACTCATAAAGCAATAATTATTTCCCTTTATGAACAAGGTATTTCACCGGCGGATATTGTATTAAAAACTTCTCATAGCCAAGAGGCTGTTGACAGATATATCAAGCAGTACAATCAGATAAAAAAAATGATTGTAAAAGGTTTAAGCGAAGTGGAAATAAAAGATATCGTAAGAAGATCAATGAAGGTAGTTCGGGAATATATCAAGCTTTACTATGATTTGCATCCCGAAATTAAACAAGAAAGTTGACAGAAATGGATAAAAAAATAATTTCAAAGATGCACAAAGAAATCGAAGGAAGGGAGAACTCATTTTTTTGTTTTCTCTTCTTTCGAAAATATTATAAACAATCTGAGGTGACATTTGGCACTAATGTAAATAGAAAAGTTAGTGGTGCATCGGTTTTGTTGATGCACCACGTTAAATTCTCTTCTACAGAGTCGAGACGCTCAACTTGAGTGTCTGTATTTGCTTGGGATGAAGCAAAATTGAATTTT
>QMPG01000734.1 GCA_003648455.1 Bacteroidota bacterium | reverse complement strand
TTTAAAGTGTGTATATTTTTCTTTTATCTCTTCCTCTATCCTTTGAATCTCATTAGTTAGTTTTTCTATAATTTTAACAAGTTTTGTTTGTTTTTTTGAATTGTCTCCCTTTCTACGTTGAGCCACTAAAAATTATTTCATTTAACATCAGGATTATGAGAAGTTTTGTGAGTGTAACGAGCAAAATTTGGGAAAATTCTGCAGGAATTTTCCTCATAATCCTTGTTAAACGTCCCGAACGAAGTGAGAGCCTGCAAGGCGTGGTCGTAGTAAAATCTTTGATTTTACGGAGAAGTTGTGGAAAGTAAAATTTTATTCTTTATCGTATGGATTTTTATTTGGATAACTACAAAGAACTGTATCAATGTATTTTATTCCGCAGAAATATTTACAGATTGAAACATTTTTTACTGCACATTTATGTTCTTTGGTGTTATCTGCTTTATTCCATGGACATTGATCTTGTTCCCAAGCAATTTTATCAGATTCTGTTGCTAAATCTATGTCCATGTTTGCTCCTTTTAATTCTTTTATTTTGTCCATACGATAATTTAATATTAATCACTATTTAAAATTTTGCTTGAGACAATTACGTTTAACCCAAGTTTGACAGTTTGCTGATTATTTAGTGCGCGATTTCTATTTGACAGTTAGTGTTTTTTTGCTATTTTTTATTAAAAAATCATGTTATTGTTTTGTTTTTTATGCAAATTAACTGGTTTATCCAGTCAAAATTGGAGTAAATTCTTCGTTTTATTGAAGAATTACTATTTTCTATCGTAACTGTCAAATTGGATAAGCTAATTTTAATGAATTTTGTTGAGAACGTCTTTAGTTTTGGTTCATCATATCGTATTAAAGAGATGATTAAATGCGCTAAATAGCCAATTAATAAAGCTCCGTATATGCTGTTATCACTCCATACACGCAGTGGTTTGATATTTATTTCATTTTTCAACGAGTGCATTATTTTTTCAACGCTGTCTTTTTCTCTGTAGAGAAAAAGTGCTTCTTTTAGTGTCAAATTCTTACTGCTCACAAGACAAAAAAATCCTTCTCTGCCTGTTATTGAGTCTTTTTTCACCAGTTCAAATGCTTCTTCATCGGACAAATTTTTTAGTTTAGTTTGATATTCTATTGTTGCGTTAATCAAAATATTATTTATTTTATATTTCTTAGGAAGTTTTTTCTTTCCAGAACAAACTTCCTCGATTTCTTTTGCTTGTGCTAATTGTCTTTCTGCTTTTCTTAAACTACTTGCAATGTTTTCTTCACGTAATTTTTTCGAGAAGAAAAAATAGTTATTTCTGCTCGGAAATTCTTGTTTAAAACCATAAACTCCTTCATCTTTATCAATTTCAAGAGGTTTTAAATCCCAAAATTTTTTAATCAATTTATCATCACTAAAGTTAAGTTTTTTTGCAGTGAGAAATTGCATCTTCGATGCAATAACACTATTAAGATTATCTTTACCGTTAGCTCCTTTATCAAAAATAATCGTAGATTTTTCTCGTAGATTATTTTTTACTTGATCAAACGTTGTCTGAAAATGAGTTTGATCATTAAGATTGCCAGGAGCAATTGTTAAACCAATAGGGATATTGATTGGTTTACGAAGTTCAGTAATACCAAACATTACTTGTTTCTTATCAGGACGATGATCACGACTATAACCATACTTACCAAGACTTGCTTTATCACCCCACAATATCAAGCTACTCCAATCCATATTAACATCAGTATGAACAAAATTATACTGAGAAAAAAGTATATCCTGCAAATCAAGAATTATCTCTTGATAATTCACACCTATCGTTTCAATCGCACGATACAAAGTCTTTTGCTCAAAAGACTCAAGACCAAACTCTTCAAGAACTTCTTTTCGATTAATCCAAGAACTACCACGAGTCAAACTCAAATTTTCACTGAGTTTATAAGAAATAAGAGCTTCGACCAAACCTTTAAGAGGAATTCCTCGTTGTTTAAATTTCGAAAAAATACGTGAAAAACCAAGTTTTTCACTATATTTCTTGACTGCAAGAGCAGTTCCAACCGGAAAAGATATATTGTCGTTGTGTTTAATCTGTTTTGTCCTTTGTTTTGTTTTTAGCATAGTAACTTAAAACAAACTTAGGACACTTAAATTTTAACTGTCAAACTTGGGTTAGAAGAAACAATATTAAAAATATATCTACTAGGTGCGGTATCAATTACATCATTAAGTATAAATATTGAAAATAAAAACTAGAATTAAAACACGAAAATGTAATGCTGCTGTAGATGAGGTGTTTATTGCAAATAATGGAGATGTTTATCCGTGTCCCTTATTTCAGTATAGCTATTTTAGAGCAGGAAACATTCAAAAATTACCTTTAAGTAGTATTCTTAAGAAGCCATTGGCTGGATTTGAAAAAATAAAAAAATTAAATATGGAAAACATGGCTTGTAATAATTGTGATATTCAATTTGAATGTAATAGTGGGTGTAGAGCCGCTGCATATTCTAATACTAATAGTCTTTTTCTACCAAATATTATATCTTGTTTAATAAATAATAAAAAAAAT
>QMPG01000733.1 GCA_003648455.1 Bacteroidota bacterium | reverse complement strand
TGACTTAGGAAATTACTATAAAGTAAATGATGCTTTTGAGTTTGAATCTTCTATTGATGAGCTGAACCAATATATCAGCTCGCACTGATTGTTTTTAAAAACAAACGAAAATTTGGCTTAATGGACAAAATGGTTGCTAAAATCTTTTATATTCATTGATATTATTAGCTTTGCGACAAATGAAAGCTTATGAATAAAAAAAGTGCATTTTTTGTGGTAGTTCTTTAACCAAAAAATATGGTGTTAGAAATAAAAAACAACGCTATAAATGTTTAGCATGCAATCGTCATTTTACAGGTGGTAAGCATCTGGATTCTAATGCTATATGGAATGAATATTCAAAAGGAAAACAAACCTATCAACAATTAGCAAGTAAATATGGCTGTTCAAAACGAACTATTCAAAGAAAAATAGATTCTTATACAATAAAAAGAACAGTAAAGATTTCAAGAAAGGTAATAGTTCTAATGGATACGACATATTGGGGAAGATCTTTTGGCGTAATGTTGTTTAAAGATGCTATTACAAAGGAAAATTTGTTGAAATATTTTGTGAAAACAGAAACAAATAAACAGTATCAAGAAGGTATAAAAGAATTACAAACACAAGGTTATACTATTTTAGCGATAGTTTGTGATGGAAGACGAGGGTTATTAAATTCGTTTGAAAATATTCCTGTTCAAATGTGTCAATTTCATCAAGCAGCAATTATCCGAAGATATATTACAAAACGCCCAAGATTACAGGCTTCTATTGAATTAAATAATCTGGTTAGATTAATGCCAAAAACCGACAAAGAGTCTTTTATAGGAGGATTAAATGAATGGTATGAAAAATGGAAAAGTTTTTTAAATGAAAGAACAATTAATAAAGAAACAAGGAAAAGTTATTATACACATAAAAGGCTTAGAAGTGCTTACCGAAGCTTACAAACCAATCTAAAATGGCTTTTTACTTGGTATGATAATATTGACTTAAATATCCCAAATACAACAAATGCTATAGATGGACATTTTGCTGATTTAAAGAATAAACTTCGTAATCATAATGGGCTTACCATAGCAAGGAAAATGCGTTTTATAGAAGATTTTCTTGATGTTTAGAGTGTTTTGTGTGAGGCTTTCTTGCTCGCCTACGGCTTCGCTTCAAAAGCCTCACACAAAAAATAGCAACCATTTTGTCCACTTGGAACAATCGTGTCAAAAATAGCAACCATTTTGTCCATTAAGCCGAAAATTTTGAATTCTTGCCCGCTTACTTATAGCGGGCTTTTTTTATTGTGTAAGAGAACTATTATATTCTTCTTTTTTATCAGCTAACATAAAAAAAAATATAAAGTCAGTAGTTAATTCCAAATTTTGTAGTATTTTTAAATGGGGAAATTTTCGAAAGTTTTACGACTTAAGTAATTAATAATAAATAAAATAATAAGAATTATGGACAAAAAACGCGTTTATTACTTTGGCAACAAACAAGCCGACGGACATGGTAAAATGAAAGAATTACTTGGTGGCAAGGGAGCCGGATTAGCCGAAATGAATTTGGTTGGTATTCCCGTCCCTCCGGGATTTACAATAACTACTGATGTATGTACTGAATATTATACACTGGGGCAGGATCAGGTGGTTGAGTTAATTAAAAAAGATGTTGAGGAAGGTGTTCACCGCATTGAAAAGGTGATGAATACAAAATTTGGCAGTGATGAGAATCCTTGTTTGGTGTCTGTTCGTTCGGGTGCTCGTGTTTCGATGCCAGGTATGATGGATACTGTATTAAATCTCGGACTTAATGATTTGGCTGTGTTAGGGTTGGTCAAAAAAACAGGCAACGAACGGTTTGCATGGGATTCATATCGTCGCTTTATTCAAATGTATTCCGATGTTGTTTTAGGCATGAAACCCACCAACAAGGAAGATATTGATCCTTTTGAAGAGATTATTGAAGCTGTAAAAAAGGAAAAAGGTGTTGACGAAGATATTCATTTGTCGGTTGATGATTTAAAGGAACTTGTGGTTCGTTTCAAAAAAGTAGTTAAAGATAAATTGAATAAAGAATTTCCGCAAAATCCATGGGACCAATTATGGGGTGCTGTGATGGCTGTTTTTGATAGTTGGAATAACGAACGGGCTATTTATTATCGTCGCATGAATAAAATTCCTGACGAATGGGGAACTGCTGTAAGTGTAATGGCGATGGTGTTTGGTAATATGGGCGATACTTCTGGCACAGGCGTAGCATTTACACGAAATGCTGCTACGGGCGAAAATATTTTTAATGGCGAGTATCTGATAAATGCACAGGGCGAAGATGTGGTTGCAGGTATTCGTACACCACAACAAATTACTAAGGCAGGTTCATTGGAATGGGCAAAACTACATGGTATTTCCGAAGAAGAACGAGAGAAAAAATATCCGTCGTTGGAAGAGTATTTACCTGATGTTTATAAAGATTTATATGAGGTTCAAACAAATTTAGAAAATCATTTTCATGATATGCAGGATATTGAATTTACCATTCAGGAAGGTAAATTATGGCTATTGCAAACCCGTACAGGGAAACGCACAGGAGCTG
>QMPG01000115.1 GCA_003648455.1 Bacteroidota bacterium | reverse complement strand
TTATTTATTTTCTTTTCTTTTTTTGCATCATATCTAGACAAAAAAACAATTTCATTCAATTCGCTAAAATCAGTTTCACTCAGATATGATTGTAGAAAATCTGGTTCTTCGTCAATAATATTTAAAAAAGTTTCTTGTTGTTTTCTAAAGCTATATTCACTTTCCCACAGTTCTTTATAATTGTTTGGAACTTCTCTGTTAATAATAATTCTTGCCCTTACTTTGAAATTATGTATGCTGAACTCTTGTTCTTTTTGCATTCTACTAAATAATCTCTTGAGTTCATATAAGAAATACATTCCAAAATTTCCTTGCATTAAATAAACGTCTGATGATAAATTTATATGATCATTTTTAAATCTTTTTTTTAAAATTTTGACAAATTTTTTCATATTTTTTTTTATAAATATATATAAAAATTAGTAGGATAAAAAAGAATAAATAAGGATAAGTAAAATGCAACACAAGTGCAATACGGAAATAAAAAAAGCCCTTGAAATTCAAGGGCTTTAGTGCTTATTGAGCGGTCTGGACGAGACTCGAACTCGCGACCCTCGGCGTGACAGGCCGATATTCTAACCAACTGAACTACCAGACCATTTGGTCAATTGCGTTGCAAAAATAGTGTATTTTTCTTTACTTCCAAAAGACTAATCATTTTTTTTTATATTTTTTTTCAAAAATTGAAAAATGAACTTTGCTATATGCTCTAAGCTCTTTAAAATAAGGTGTTTCAGAAAAATCAGTTTTTTCTGAATGTTCAACAATTAACCATGAATTTTTATTTAATAAATTATTTGCAAACACACGTTCAGGAATTTTATCAATTTCTTTTAAATCGTATGGAGGATCTGCAAAAATTAGATCAAAAGTTGATTGAGATGAATTAAGATAAGAGAAAACATCTGCTTTAATTGCTTTAATTTGACTAAAATTAAGCTTTTCTACTGTACTTTTTATAAAAGAGATATGTTTATAGTTCTTTTCTACACAAACAATCTTTTCACATCCTCTTGAGGCAAATTCATAACTTATGCTTCCGGTTCCTGAAAATAAATCAAGTACTGAAATATTTTCTATATCAAAATTATTTGCAATAATATTAAATAGTGCTTCCTTGGCAATATCTGTGGTAGGTCGAAGTTTAAAATTTTTAGGAGGTGAAATTATCTTTTTTTTATATTTACCACTAATTATTCGCATTGATATAAATTTAACATATTAAAAAAATAGTGTTCGGGTATTTGATTAAATACATAACTATAATCAAAACTATTACTCAACTTTTTGAAATAAATATTTGTGATGAATTTTTTTATAATGTTATAACAATCTGATTGTTTAGTTATATCTCCCATTAAATATACAGGAGTTTGCGAAGGATTTAATTTTAATTGTTCAAATATATTCATTAAATAATAGGCGAAATCATTTTCGTTTTTGTATTTAAAAGTATTGTAGAATAATAATTTTTGTGGGCTTATTACTATTACATCAAAAAAAAACTCATAATTGTAAACATATACTTTATAATCAAATTTTTGATTTTTATTTTCAATTAATGCATTTTCGATAAATGGGGTAGATTGATGGTAATAAGTAATATTATCAAATTTATTATTAAAAAAATTAATAAATTTAGTAGGAATAGAAAAAATATTTACTGCATCTGAATTTTTTATCTTATTATATAATACCTCTTCATTCTTCTCTTCCGATTGGTTAAAATAAAAATACTTTTTTATATCTTCATTACTAAATAATGGTAATGGAACAAGAGTTTCTCTTTGTGAAGCAAATATTAATTTAACACTTTTAAATTTATTGTATAGCAATTCGTCATTATTAAATATTTCATTAAGCTTGTTTAAAGAAGATGCATAAGACGAAATTTTTTCGAATTTATAATGTTTTAATGCAATATATTTTTGCAGAGATGTATCAATAATACAAAAAGAAAATCCCTTCAGCATTAGTTGAAGGGATATGTGATATTGAAAAGTATTATTTATACTAAAATTTGGGTCAATTAAATTAACATTATCCAAAATTAAAAAATTTAAATTTTATTCCCAGTTACCAGCATTATTGTTTGCTTCTTCTAACGAACCAACTTTTAAACCAGGGAATTTAGCTAAGTCGTTTAAATTAATTATTGATTGTTTGTCTAATCCGTGTAAAATATCAAAATTAAGAGCAGAAGCTTCAAAAACTTTTACTTTTACTTTAGACCCTGTAACAACTACACCTGCTCCTAACTTAAATTCTTTATTTGGTTGAGCACATGGTATATATCTAAGGGAATCAATCGGGTAATTATCTGGAAAAAGTGAATCTAAAATACTTATTTTAATTGTATCACGAATAATAATACCTTTTTTCACAGCTTCTTCTTCAGTAATAGAATCTAATAATTCATCAGGGATTCTACCAATAGCTTTTACAATGGGCATAGAATCAAATTTCACAAAATTAATTAAAGTATCGAAACTTCCGGTAAAATCATGGTTTACATCTTTATATGCTAATTCAGCTTTTCTTATATCTTTTAACCTTTGAATAACTTTAGAGTAACGATGTTTTTTTTCTTTTTTAAATCTAATAGGTTCCATTACACTTTCGTATGTAAAATATGAAATCACTAAAATTAAAAACACTAACAGAATTTGAATTGCTTTTCTCATTTTAAAATTATTTAGTTTAGTTTGAATGCAAATTTATAAATTTTTTTAAATTTACAATTTGAAAATGTAAATTTATTTAAATAAAATGATAAAAAATAATATTTTAAGTCTATTTAAGAAAAATTTTAAATATAGTCCCACAAAAAATCAAGAAAAACTAATAGAAGAATTAGCTAATCTCATAATAAGTTTTAAATCTCAGGATAAAGATAAAAAAATTTTTTTACTAAAAGGATATGCAGGAACGGGAAAAACAACAATTATTAGTTCTTTTGTTAAAATTTTAAACAGTTTACGTATAAAAACAATATTATTAGCTCCTACCGGAAGAGCCGCAAAGGTTTTATCTTTTTATGCAGGGAAGAATGCCTTTACAATTCATAAAAAAATTTACAAACAAAAATCATCTAAAGATGGATTTGGAAAATTTGTGTTAAACAAAAATCTTCATTCTTACACTTTTTTTATTGTTGATGAATCTTCAATGATTTCGAATTCTTCGAATGAAGCTACAATGTTTGGTAGTGGAAGACTTTTAGATGATTTAATTGAATATGTATATAATGATAAAAATTGTATGCTTATTGTTGTGGGCGACACTGCTCAATTACCACCTGTTGGTATTGACACAAGTCCTGCGCTACAACCTGACGTTTTAGAAGGCTACAATTTAACAGTTAATGAAATTGAACTTACTGAGGTTATTCGACAATCGTTTAATTCAGGCATATTGTATAACGCAACTAAAGTAAGAGAGCAAATAAATGAAATGCCAATTGATTTCTATTATCCGAAAATTAAATTGCATGGGTTTAACGATATTTATAAAATTAGTGGTGAAGATTTAATTGAAGAAATTTCTTCTTCTTATGATAAATACGGAATTGAACAAACAATAGTTGTAAGCCGATCGAATAAAAGAGCAAATAAATATAATCAGGGTATTCGAAACACGATATTATACCGTGAAGAAGAAATTTCAATAGGCGATTATTTAATGATTGTAAAAAACAATTATCATTGGCTGGATGATAATGACAAAATTGATTTTATTGCAAATGGTGATATTGTAGAAATTATCAGAATAAAAAATTATCAGGAAAAATATGGTTTTAGGTTTGCCGATGTTTCAATTCGCTTTATTGATTATGATATTGAGATAGATACCAAAATAATGTTAAGCACCTTATCGATTGAGACAGCATCGCTTAATAATGATCAAAACAAACAGTTATACTACTCTGTTTTAGAAGATTACTCAGATATTAAATCGAAGAAACAACAATATGAGTTAGTAAAAAAAGACCCATTCTTTAATGCTTTACAGGTTAAATTTTCTTATGCAATAACTTGTCATAAGTCTCAAGGCGGACAATGGAAAGCCGTTTTTGTCGACCAAGGATATCTTAATAATGATATGCTTAATGTTGAATACCTTAGATGGTTATATACGGCTATTACACGTTCGACTGAAAAATTGTATTTAGTTAATTTTAAAAAGGACTTTTTTGAGGAAGATTGTTAGTAAGCAGAAGACAGTAGGCAGAATAGCTTTCTGTTTTAATGCAAAATTATAAAAAAAACCTTATATTATTTTTTTATTCTATTCAATCCGGCTTTTGCTTTAAATTGTATGCTTCTTTTGTATTGATTGGATTTAATTTGCAAACATTTTTTGAAATAAAATTCTGCTTCTTCAAAATCTAATTCACTTTCATATATTAATGCTAATTGCAATGCAGAATTTTTAGCAAAATAATTAGGCATCTCTCGTCCTTCTTTAATAACGCGTTTATAATATTTTTTTGCTTCTGCCCTATTCAATTTATGATTTATTCTTGCTAATCTGTAAATATATTCCAAGCTATTTTGTTTTATAGAAGAATTACCAATCGCTGAATTTTCGAACAATAGTTTTTCTGCTTCAATAAAATACCCTCCATCAAACAAAAGTCTTGATTTTAAAAGCACTTCATTTATTTTATCAGATTGATTTGCTTCAAGAAATGCCTGTTTATCGGCTTCAGTATTAACAAAACCTTTGTTTCTTACATTGTTAATGTTGACTTTATATTTATTATAATTTTTATTTATTAAATAAAACCATGCTAATTTTTGATAAGATGCTTTAATAAAACTTTTGCCTTTATATGAATTTAGATATTTTTTTAAATAAATATCTGCATCACTATCTAATCTGTTTAATTTTGCTGTTCCTAAAAGATAATATGAATATTTTATTATTGGAAATTCTGTTTTATTAAGATAATTATTAACAAAATCAATAGCCTCATCATTTTTATCTGCTTTAATACAAGCTTTTGCATATAACAAACTTATTATAGGATTTTGCAAATTGTTTTTATTAATCTGGTTAAAAAAAACATACCCCCTTTTGTTTTTCTGAATAAAATACTGATATGCAAAAGATAAAAATATTATACTTTCAGTATTAAAAATAGATTTTTGACTTTTGAGATAATAATATTCCAACTCTTTTATTCCTGAATTAATGCTACCATTAATTGCAAACAAATTTGCAAGCCACTTATAATCTGAAGGAATAGAATTAATCATTAAATTAATGCTTCCAATCAATTTATGGTTCTGATAAAAATTTGGGTGTTTCTTATAATTTAAAATTATTAAACTTTGCGCTTTGTAGAAATGATAAGATGCAAAAATATAATCTTTAAATTTATATGAAAGAATTGCCGTTTGAAAATGTAAATCTGCCTGTGTATATAGGTAATATGGAGATTCCTTATTTGCTTTCTCTAAATTATATAAATTATTTTTAAATTTATTTTTGTAGGCAAAATAACAATCTTCCGAATCCGATGTAATGGTTTTAAAAAAAGAGAGGTAATTTTCGAAGTAATAAATTAATTTGTTTTCAGGATTAACTTTCTTTTCATTCTCAATATTTCGTTTTGCTTTGTCAAATTCTAAATTTAAAATTTGACAAAAAGTTTTATTGCAATTATTATTAAAATCAAAATTTGCAAATATTGATGAATGTATTATTAAACATGCAAAAATAAAAATTAGTTTTCTATACATTAAGCAATAACATTCTCGAACAATTAATAATGGCTAAATTTTATATCTCGTATAAAAAAAAAGAACTATTAGAAAAATCTAATAGTTCTTAAAATATAATATCAAATTTATTCTTCGACTTTTGCAATATCATCGTCAACAAGTATTCGACCACAATATTCACAAACAATAATTTTTTTACGAGAACGAACATCAACTTGTCTCTGAGGAGGTATTTTGTTAAAACACCCACCACAAGCATCTCTTTGAACAGTAACAACAGCTAAACCGTTTCTTGCATTTTTTCTAATTCGGTTATATGCAGTTACTAAACGCTCATCAATCATGCTCTCAATTTCTTCAGCTTTTTTTTCTAAACGCTCTTCTTCAATTTTTGTTTCAGCAACAATATTTTCAAGTTCTGATTTTTTTGTTTCTAAATCACCACGTCTTTCTTCAAAATTTTCTTTTGCCTTGTTTACAATTTCTTGATTTTGATCTATTGAAACAGAAAATTCTTTAATTTTCTTATTACAAAGCTCAATTTCTAATGTTTGAAATTCAATTTCTTTAGAAAGAGAATCGTATTCACGATTATTTCGAACATTCATTTGTTGAGATTTATATTTTTCGATTAATGCTTCTGCATTAATTATCTCATTTTTTCTGTTCTTTACTTCTGTTTCAAACTTCGCAATTTCTTCATTTAGATTATTAATTCTTGTTTCGAGTCCGGCTAACTCATCTTCAAGGTCTTGAATTTCCAAAGGTAACTCACCTCTCAAAATTTTAATTTTATTTATCTCTGTATCAACTTGTTGCAGTTCATACAAAGCTTTCAGTTTATCTTCTACTGTTAATTCGGTGCTTTCTTGTTTTGAATTTTTATTTACCATTTTGCTACAAGTAATTTATTGGATTTGAGTTTATTTTTGAAAAATAAAATGCAAAGTTAGGGAATTTTTTTGTAAGTAAAGAATAAAAAACATCCTTTGTGAATTGTTCGCTTTCATAATGACCAATATCAGCAATTAAAATTTTATTATCTGCATCGAAAAACTGATGATACTTAAAATCGGAAGATACAAAAACATCAGCTTTTGCAGCTATTGCATTCTTTAATAAAAAGCTACCACTACCTCCGCAAACTGCCACTCTTTTTATTTTTTTATTTAACAGATTTGTATATCGTATTGAACCTGCATTAAAAACACTTTTTAAATCATTTAAAAAATCTTTTTCGTTTATTTCATTTTTTAACTCTCCAAGCATTCCCATTCCTGCTTTTTGATATTTGTTTTGCAAATTATAAACATCATAAGCTACTTCTTCGTAAGGATGTGCATTAATTAAAGCAGATATAACTTTTTTCTGAATATGTTTTGGAAAAATTGTTTCAAAACGCACTTCTTTTTCTGAATGAAGCTTCCCTATCTCACCAACAAAGGGATTTGCTTTTTCAGATGGTCTGAAAGAACCATCTCCCTGTGCAATAAAACTTACTTTATCGTAATTACCGATACATCCTGCACCTACATTAAAAACAGCCTCTTTTACTTCATTTATTTGTGCTATTGGAACAAAAGTTACTAATTTTTGTAAATAATTTTGTACGGGTGAGAGTATTTTGCAGTTCTGCAAATCAAGTTTCTCACAGATTTTTGAATTCACACCTCCAAAAACGCTATCAAGGTTTGTATGGCATGCATATATTGCAATATTATGTTTTATTGCTTTTATTATTGTGCGTTCAATATAATTTGCACCTGTTATTTTTTTTAATGCGTTAAAAACAATTGGATGATGCGATACAATAAGGTTTGCTCCTATTTCAATTGCCTCATCAACAACACTTTCAATTGTATCGATTGTAATTAATACAGAAGAAATTTCTTGTTGTTCATCTCCAACAATTAATCCAGAGTTATCGTGAGATTCTTGTAAAGATAGTGGTGCAATTGTTTCTAAATAAGAAATTATGTCTTTTATTTTCATTATTAGCTTATAAATAATTATTCAATAATAAACTGATATGCAAATATAAAAAAATGAATTGATTAAATAACAAAATAAAAAAGCCTTCAGTATCTTTACAAACAGAAGGCTTTTTATTCAATAATTAAAATTTTTATAATTGGGGCACTTTTATTTTATCATTTTTGCTTACACCTGAAAGCACTTCAATATTAATTCCATCAGAAATTCCGAGTTTCACTTCTCTTTTTTCAAATTTTTGAGGTTCTATTTCAACTTCAACAAAAGCAGAATCTGAGTTCTTTTTAAAGTTTAACAAGCTTTCAGGAATAACAAGTATACTGTCTTTCTTTTCAAGTACGATATCTGCATTAGCACTGTAACCGGCTCTAATAAAAAGAGTATCTTGCAATTTAACCTTGGCTTTTATTTCAAACTGAACAGCTCCATTTTCTACTACTCCTTTTGGAGATATATATTCGAGATGAGCATCAAATTGTGCATCTTCTAAAGCACCAACTTTTAGTATAAGAGGCATTTTTACATGTAATTTACCTACTTCAGCCTCATCTACTTTTCCTTCAAAAATCATCTCGCCTAAATTTGCAACAGTGGCAATTGTTGTTCCTGCGTTAAAAGTATTAGACTCAATAACAGAATTACCTTCTTCAACAGGCACGTCTAAAATAGTACCGTTTATAGTTGAACGAACCAAAGTATTAGTTGATTGGTCAGCTTTTTTCGATACACCATCTTTAATAATCTGATAGTTATTTTCTGAAGCGTCTAATTCTTCTTTAGAATTTAAATAAGATAATTCATATTGTTGAAACTCTCCTTCGGCTATAACACCGTCGGTATATAATTTTTTTTGTCTTTTATAAATTTTTTCGGCATCTGCGAAACTAATTTTAGCTCTATTTAACCGATTTTCTGCATTATTAAGATTAATCATATTTGGAATTACCTTAACCTTTGCAATTAAATCTCCCTTTTTCACTTTATTTCCCGGTTCGACGTAAATCTCTTGAATAATACCTGACACTTGAGGTTTAATCTCAATTTCTTTTCGAGGAACTATTGATCCTGTTGCAACAGTCTTCTTTTCTATGCTTGTAATAAAAGGGGATTCTGTTTTATAGATTACAGGTTTTGCTTTTGACCGGTTATATAAAAAAACAATTGTTCCAATAAATATTACAATAATTACTAGTCCAAATACAATTTTTAAAATCTTTTTCATCATTTT
>QMPG01000732.1 GCA_003648455.1 Bacteroidota bacterium | reverse complement strand
GCTTTTAAATGTTAATGCCATAATAATCGTTTTCGATATTGTATCAGCAAAGCTCGAAAACAAAAACAACTCACACAATAGAACATACAGAGATATTTCTAAGCTTTCAAGAGCTTGTTTTGTGTCTGCGACTGATCCAAACTAAAGCTCTTAAAAACTAAGAACTATCACTATTGCTGTGTGCTGTTTATTGTTTTCTATTGTGTGGCTGAACAAATGCGATAAACTAATTAAGAGGCATTTATAAACTTTTAAAATATGATAATTATGTATAAAAAACGAAAAATAGAAATAATGATAGGTTTTGAACTTCATGCTCCAAATCTATTATCAGCATTTATAGTGAAACTTTTGAGTTCCTTTTCTAAACTCAATTTAGTTGAACATATTCCGATTTATCGGAATTCTTCAAGGCTTGTAAATCACAATGTAAATAGTTTGTGCATTGTCAGTGCACAATTAAATAAATTAATTAATTATTCACTTAAATTTTAGTATTATGACAACAGTAAAAGAAAGCACAAAACGTGCAAACGGTTTAGGAATGAAAAAAGACCTAAAAAATCCAACTCCAATTCACAAAGTAGTTGAGAAGAAAACCGAGAAAAAAGAGGAAGTTAAAAAAACTTCAAGTGTGCAAACTCCTAAAGTTGAGAACGAGCTTAAAAAACCTATTGCTCCTGCTCCTATTCCGGAATTAACTTTGGAACAGAAAATCGAAAAGGTGGAAACTCTAAAAATGCTTATTGAAAAACGTGAGATTTTAGAGGATAGCAGAAAGAAATTAAACTCCTTTGTTATTGGTTCGCCTCAGTTCGGTGAGAGCATAAAACTAACCGATGAAAACGGAAATAGTTTTCAAACTTCAAACACCGAAGTTTTAACAAAAGTTATTGCAACTATTAAAGAAACTTTGATAGAGAAAATTGCAGAAATAGAGAAAGATATTAAGTTCTAATATTTAACTATATTTTAAGGTGTTCTGTTTTTGCAGAACACCTTTTCATTAAAATTCACATTGATTATGGAACTAACAAAAGGTATATTAAAAAAAAAAGAAAAACAGAGCAAAGACAAGAATAAGTCACCGTTATATTTAAATTCATTTGCAAATAAACGGTTTAAAATGTATATTTGCAATATGATAATAAGAAATAAATTAAAGGATATATCAGAAGCTTTAGAGTTTTTTCCAATAGTAGGTATTATTGGACCAAGGCAAGTTGGCAAAACAACAATTGCACAAGAAATAACTAAGAATATTAATAAAGAAAGTATTTATATTGACCTTGAAAATCCAAGAGATTTAGCAAAATTACAAGATCCTATTTTATATTTTGAAGATAATATTGATAAATGTATCATATTAGATGAAATACAAAACACACCACATCTTTTTCCTATTTTACGTTCAATGGTTGATATGAAAAGAGAGCCGAGTAGATTTATCATTTTAGGTTCTGCAAGTCCTGAATTAATCAGAGGTTCATCAGAAAGTTTGGCTGGAAGAATTGCATATATCGAACTATCTCCATTTAATTTAACCGAAGTTTATAAAGAAAGAATACAGGATAGATTATGGTTAAGGGGAGGTTATCCTAATGCGTTTCTAAGTCCAAAAGCAAAATTTGTGGAGCAATGGCATTACAATTATTTAAAGACTTATGTTGAAAGAGATTTACCTAATTTAGGACTTAGTGTTGACAAAAATACTTTGATAAAACTATTCCAAATGTTATCACATATACATGCTGATATAATTAATTATAGTAATTTATCAAAGTCGCTAAGTCTAAGTGTAAATACGATTAAAAAATACATATCTTTTTTTGAAAGTGCATTTTTAGTTCGTTTACTGCAGCCATTTCATACCAATATAAAGAAACGTTTAACCAAATCACCCAAGTTATATATTAGAGATAGTGGCATATTACATTATTTACAAAATATAAACGAAAAAGAAGATTTATATGGCAATCCATTAATTGGCAACTCGTGGGAAGGGTTTGTAATAGAGCAAATAATAGAAATATTACCAGATAAGTTTCAGGTTTATTTTTACAGAACGCAAAACGGAGCAGAATGCGATTTAGTAATTGCAAAATCGCAGAAACCAATTGTTTCGATAGAAATAAAGTATAGTTCTTCACCAAAACTAGGTAAAGGAACTTTTTATTCATTTAAGGATTTACAAACTGAAAACAATTATGTAATCACCCCAAATAGTGATGATTATCTGATAAAAGAGAATGTAAGAGTTTGCAGTTTATATCAGTTTTTAACTAAATATATACCTAAATAATGCTTTAAAAAACGCTGTAAATAATAATCAGTGTTTGAAGTAATCAGTGTTTGAAGTAATCAGTAATCAGTGTATGGAGTAATCAGTGTTTTGAGTAATCAGTTCTTTGAGTAATCAGTGTTTTGAGTAATCAGTGTTTGAAGTAATCAGTGTTTGGAGTAATCGGTAATCAGTGTTTGAAGTAATCGGTGTTTTGAGTAATCGGTGTTGGGAGTTATCAGTGTTTTGAGTAATCGGTGTTTTGAGTAATCGGTGTTTTGAGTAATCAGTGT
>QMPG01000731.1 GCA_003648455.1 Bacteroidota bacterium | reverse complement strand
TTTATCTTTTTCTGGAATTAATAATTTTATTTCTTTTTGTTTATTAAAATAAGAAAACTCATTTATTTTTTTGGATAATTCTACCGCATTCTTCGCCAACAAAAATTCCGAAAAGGTAAATGGTCTGATATGTATAATTTTTTTTCTGCCTGCAAGAGAATCTTTATATTTTTTATCAATATAAAATGCTGACGAACCGGTAACAACAAGTTTTATTTTTCCATTATATAAATCATAGATATATTTAAGAAAGTTTGACGGGTCGTCTAAATACTGTATTTCATCAATCAATAAAAATTGTTTATCGGCATCAAAATCTATATAATTAAAGATGTTTTTGGGGTGAGTATTTAAATCAGCCAATAATGTTTTATCTTCTAAAGTAAATAAATTAACAACAGCCTTTTTCTTTAATAAATATTTTTTTATTTTATTAAGCAAAGTCGTTTTACCGACTTGTCTCGCCCCGATCATTGTTAAAATATAATCATTATTAAGTTCAAGAATTAATTTCTTTTCTATAAATCGTTCAATCATTTTTCCACCTTATTAAATTATTAATGAGTTTATCAAACATATAAAATCCGATAGAATAAGTTTGCCAAACCATTATTATCGAATATTATAGCATAAATTACCGGGAAAATCAAGCAGGCAAAGAAAGATTTAATAATATAACAATCAGCAAAAATTGTCGATTGCCGTTTGTGACTTCGGACCTCGGATCTCTTACTTTTGAAAACATTATCCGGTAGTGGATAATTATTATCCACTATTCCGTCTCTCCTTTTTTCTTTTATTTCCCCATTTTGCGTCTATCACTCTCTTTCCTCTCCTTCTTCTTTTTTGGCACGCCTATTGCAGTATAAGTTTTGTATTTAGTACTTGGTTCTTTGTACTTAGTCTCGTATCAATCAGCAACTTGTCCCGAGCGCAAAGTGTCTCGTGGAAAAGTTGTTGATTGAAAATTTAATAAATTTAAAAAAAGAGAAAAAAATGGCAAAATCAAAAAAAATACTGACTGAACAGACTATATCAATACGACTAAATTTAGTGGCTAAATTATTAAAGTAAAGAAATATTGTATTTATAAATAGATTTAATTAATTCGTGTTTATTAGTGTTTATCCGTGGTTAAAAACAATTAATTCGTGGTTATTATGAAAAAATATATAACTTGTGATGGTCAATTCAAAGAAATTGATTCAGATGAGATAATTCGTCGGTTTCGTGATGGTGAACTCATAACAATTGCCGGGCGACCCGGAACGGGGAAAACTAATTTTGTGCTTAATATTGCCAAAGAGATTTTACTCAATCAAAACAAACCGGTTGCTATGTTTTCGTTAGGAACGCCCATATTGCAGCTTTATTCAAAGATGGTTTGTTTACATTCCGGTATAAGCGAAACCAAACTTGAGCAGGGAGATTTAACAAAAGAAGAACAGATTATTGATTACTTTCAACTTATTAATGTTAAAGGTATTAAAAAGTCTTCACCGAAAGAACAATTCACTTATGCGGCAAAATTACTTAAAGATTTAGCAATGAATTTATGTATTCCCGTTTTAGTAACTTCGATGTTATCCCGTGGAAATAAAATTAAGTATAAGCCGGATTTAAGTCAGCTTGGTTCCGCAACTTCATTAGAAAAATATTCGGATAAGATAATTTTATTGCATCGCCCGGGAAATAATTCATACAAAACTGATGACAAAGATAAAAATGTGTTAGAAATCATGGATTAATATCAAAAAGGTGACAAAATCATTGAACGACAAAATCATTGAAAATAGAAAAATACATTTTTGGCGCATATATTGTAAGAAAACTGACAATCAACAAAAATTGTTAAATGAAATAAACAAATAAACTCAACACAGGAGAAAAAAATGGCAATTGCAGATGTAAAAACCGACAATTCGTGGATAATCGTTATAGGAACAAACGGCAGAGAAATCAAAAGAATGGGTCGAAATAAAAAAGAAGTTGTGGGAATAACAGGAAGTTTTTTCGTTATTGTTGACGGTAATTGGATAATTACTTACGACGAGAATTGCAAAGAAATCAAACGAATGGGGAAAAACAAAAAAGAAATTCGGACAGCTGCCGGAAATTCGTTTACATGTAAAGAGAATTCGTGGTTAGTCAGTTATGACAAGAATTGTAAAGAGCAGAGCAGGCGAAGCGGATAGTGTGCAAAATGATTTATTTGTTGCAATACGATTAAATTTATTTGCAAAATTATTATTTTTATATGGCAGTACAATTTAGGGGGAGTACGATTATATTTAAAACTTATGTGGTTCTTATGCTGAAAGTCCGCCAAAGGAGGATCCGTCCGTGGTTAAAAAATTAATTTCGTGATTATGAGAAAGAATAGTTTAAAATCAGTTGTTCAGGAAAAAACTCTAAAGGAGTTGATGGTAATAGTTAGGAGTTGTTCCGGCAGAGAAGAAGCATTAAAAAAGATTTCTGAAGAGTTTGGTCTTTCGATAGAAAATGCAGAAAAATTGCTGAATGGTTTATAGCAGAACAATTAATTTTATTAACAGAACGATTTTTAACAGTACTA
>QMPG01000730.1 GCA_003648455.1 Bacteroidota bacterium | reverse complement strand
TGACGATGCTGCCGAAACAAGAGTTGATTATATTTCAGACCTTCTGGGAATTGCAAAGGAAGAAGTTATTAATGCAATCCTGCTTATGAAAGCTGAGAAAATTCTGGCTGATACGAAAGATTTAACTGTTTACATTAAGCAATCCGAGACGAAAAATCGCTCTTTAATGATTGTAGAATCTTTTGCTCAAATTGAAAACTTTCTATTATCACATTTAGATGATCAGGAGAGAATCCTTCAATTAAAAGAATTAAATGAATCTGCTCTTGAATATGGTTGCAAAAAAGTAAGTCCCCAAAAAATAAAAACAATTCTAAATTTCTGGTCTATCACAAATCATATCAAGCTACATTATCATAACTATTCCAAAAATCATATTTCAATAGCATTTACTCAATCAACTAAACATTTCAAAGAAAAGTTAGAAAAAAAACATACACTATCAAAGTTCATTGTTAAATACCTATTTAATAAAATGAAGGAAATTCCCAATAATAAAGATTCATATAGAAAGGAAGTATTGGTTGAATTTTCCATTCAAGAGCTAATCAAAAACTATAAACAGGAATTAGAACTTTTTCAATATGAGGTTACGATCAAGGAAATTGAGGACGCTCTGTTCTATCTTTCCAGAATTGAAGCTATAAAAATTGAGGGTGGTTTTTTAGTTGCTTATAACAAACTTACAATTGATAGATTAGAGAAGAATAATAAGATTAAATATAAAAATGAAGATTACCGGCAATTAGAAAATTTTTATAATAGCAAAATTCAACAAATCCATATTGTGGGTGAATATGCCAAGAAAATGTTGGAAGATTATAATGTTGCCCTACAATTTGTAGATGATTATTTTCAATTAAATTATTTTTCATTTCTAAAAAAATATTTCCCCGGTAGCCGTGAAGACGAAATAAAGATGAATATTACTCCCAATAAATTTCGCCAATTATTTGGAGCATTATCACCAAGACAATTGAAGATTATTAAGGATAATGAGAACAGAAATATTGTTGTAGCAGCTGGTCCCGGAAGTGGGAAAACAAGAGTTTTGGTGCATAAACTTGCCTCCCTGCTTTTGATAGAAGATGTTAAACACGAACAATTGTTAATGTTAACTTTCTCAAGAGCTGCTGCTACAGAATTTAAGAAAAGATTGCTTTCTTTAATTGGAAATGCAGCTAACTTTGTAGAGATAAAAACCTTCCATTCATATTGTTTTGATCTTTTGGGAAAAATCGGTAATCTTGAAAAGTCAGATAAAATCGTCAGTGAAACTGCTGAGAAAATCCAAAATGGAGAAGTTGAACCAAATAGAATAACAAAAACTGTTTTAGTGATTGATGAAGCTCAGGATATGGATGCAAATGAATTTGCTTTAGTTAAATCACTTATGAATAGAAATGAAGAAATGAGAGTAATAGCAGTTGGAGATGACGATCAGAATATTTTTACATTTCGAGGAGCTGATTCAAAATATTTTGAACAATTCATAAAAGAAAAGAATTCCGGAAAATATGAGCTTATCGATAATTATAGAAGCAAATCAAACTTAGTTGAATTTACGAATCAATTTGTACTGAAAATACAGCAACGACTTAAAACTACACAAATTGTTGCTAATCAAAAAGATAACGGAAATATTAAAATAACTCAATATCATTGCAATAACTTGATAATTCCATTAGTTCAAGATGTATTATCCGCCGAACTCTCCGGAACTTCAAGTGTTCTAACTAAAACAAATGATGAAGCTTTGCAAATTACAGGTTTGTTATTAAATGAGGGAATGCCGGCAAAATTAATCCAAACAAACGATGAATTTAATTTATTTAATTTATTAGAAATTAGATCATTTATTCAAGATGTATCTGTAGAAGAAAAAAGTACCGTAATTAGTATGGATATTTGGAATAATGCTAAAAGAAAATTTTCTAAAAAACATAAGAAAAGTTCTAACTTTGAATTGTGCAAAAATCTAATTAAAGATTTCCAAGTAACAAATCCAAAAACGAAATATAAATCTGATTTTATAGCTTTTATAAAAGAATCCAAGCTTGAAGATTTCATCCTTAAAGAAAATGAAACAATATATGTATCTACAATACACAAAGCAAAAGGTAAGGAATTTGATAATGTGTTCATATTATTAAATAATTTTAATGCAGAGTCAGATGATAAAAAAAGACTCTTATATGTAGCTATGACACGTGCAAAGTCAAATCTCACAATTCATTACAATGGCAAATTCCTTAATGATATTAGTGCAGATAATCTTATATATAAGGATGATAGAACACTGTATTCATCTCCAAAACAGTTGATTTTTCATCTAAATCATAAAGATATTCAATTAGGTTATTTTAAATTTGTTCAGCACAGAATAAAACCATTGTACAGTGGACAAAGATTATTTATAAATAGTGAAGGATTAACTAATTCTGAGGATGAGCAAATTATTAAATTTTCCAAACGATTCAAAAAAATACAAAAATCATTAGAAGAAAAAGGGTTTCAATTAACTACAGCTAAAATTAACTTCATCCTTTATTGGAAAAGTAAAGACGAAAAAAACATT